>JAILRX010000007.1 GCA_024697985.1 Treponemataceae bacterium
CCTTTTTCGCGGTCTTCTTTTGAAGCCCAGGCTGCGCTTCCGATGATGACTTTTTCAGCACCAAGGGAAATCAATTCCTTTGCCTGTTTTGCGCTTCTGATTCCGCCTCCAACCCTTACGTTGCTTTTATGAAGAAGGGATTTGAGAAGTTCTGTATTTGCTGTAGTTACGCGGCCTTTCGCATCGGTTTCGGTGTTGCCCATTGCAGCATCCAAATCGATGATGGCCGTTTCGCCATATTTATCAAAATTTGTGATGAGTTCATCGGCGTCGTCGCGCTCGAGAACCTTTTCTTTTCCGTTTTTTAACTGAACGACCTTGCCGTCCTTTAAATCAATTGAAGAAATTACCATAAAATGAGTATAGCAAAATTCAAATTCGTTATCAACTTTGCGACGGGATTACGCATGGAAGTCAAAAAAAATCGCACCACGGATGGTGCGGAGGACTAAGTATTTGCAATAGTAAGAGAGTTTGCGTGTTTTATGCACGCAAACTCTGTTTAATTTTTCGCCTGGATGTGTCTGAACGGTCGAGCATGGATGCTCGGGGTGTAGAGTTTAAAACAAAGACGAGAATTGTTGAAAAACAACAATTCTCGATGTGATTGCATACAGGGATGTATGCAATCACAATTTGTCTATAAGCATTGAGCACTTGCCGCTTGGAATTGGCAGGGCCTTTTTCTTTTCGCCAAGGATGTTGATGGTAAAGTAATAAAGCTTTTCGCTTTCCATCTGAACTTCCCAACCTCGGGTACTCTTGTTTGAAAGAATTGTGATGAGGTTTCGTTTGAGGGAAAGTTTTTCGATTCCCATGATTTCAAGGTTCGGAATTACCCAGTCTACGGTTTTTCGTGGCAGACTGATTTCAAGTCCGATTACATTTTCAATCATCAGTGCGATTGTTGAAAGACCTGCTCCAAGAACGTAGTTTCCGCGTGGGAAAGTTTCGCTTCCGGTGAGTGTCGCAAATCCTTCTTTTGTAGGAAGATAAGCTTCTTTCAAGTCGCCTTTTGACCTGCTTCCGCCCGGGAAGATTCCGTCAAGGATGTAATACAGATGTCGGATCGTGCATTCACGAGCCATGTCGTATCGCTGATATCGTTCGAGTCCCTTGATTACCATGAAGTTGAATGAAGGGAAAACGCTTCCTCGGAAACCTTCTCCGTTTTCGCTGAAAAGCGGATGGTCTGCAGAAAGACTAGGGAATGGATGGTCCGTTCCGAAGGTTTCTGGATTGTTCAGGTGTGAGATAAGCGCATCAGCCTTGTCTTCGTTTGGAATTTCAGCCAAAAGTGGCAAAAATCCTACGATTGTTTTGTGTGGAAGTATGTTTTCGTTTTCATCAAGATCGTAATAGAATCCTGTGTCGCCGTCCCACATCTTTGAGTTGATTCGGGTTTTCAAAGAAAAGTACATCCTCTTGTACTGGAAGCTCAAATCCTTGTCGTTGAGGATGTCGCCGAGCGCAGACATGTAAAGAGCATGGATTGCAAGGCACGAGTTGAAATCAATCGGATAAACTGTTCCTTCACGTGGCGAATTGAACATGGTCGAGCACTGGAAAGGAACCTTGTAAAGTCCGTTTTCCATCTTGAAGTTTTCTTCGAGCCAGGTCGTATATTTTTGCAATACAGGCATTATTTCCTTGATGCGTTTTTTGTTTGCGCTTTTGTGGTAGAGATTGTATTCAGCCCAGGCAAAAAGAGGGAGTCCGATTCCCTGCGGATTATCTTCAGTGAAAATAGGCGTGTCGGTTTCGATGTCATATTTCCAATAAATTGCTCCCGATTCTTCCTGTCGTGAATAAAAGTAGTCAATGTTTGCATCAGCATTGTAATTGCGGTTTGAATATACGAGAAAAAAAGACGACATGATTGATTCAAACTGATCCATTACGAGCTTGCCATTCTGGCGGTCTACAAAATAGCTTTCTTCTGAATCTGAACCATTTTTCTGGAGAGAGACGCAAGAATTCTGGAGTAAGTTCCAAGATTTGTCATAGATGTCGACGAAATCTTGATCGTAAAAATGGATTTTCGGGAAGTCGTGTTTGTTCATTTTATTCCTACAAGTTTTGATAATTATTCAGAATGATTATAACACATATTTTGAATAATTTATCACTTTTTTTGAAAAATTTAGAAAAATTTTATAAGTGTTGATAAACAGTCTTATGGAGCAACCGGTGTTGCGGCAGTTTCCTCCGTAACCGGTGCTTCTTCAGGTGCAGGCGTTTCTACGACAGGAGCTTCTTCCTTGTAGATAAGCCTTACAATTTCAGTTTCGTTCTTATGTCGGTACTTCAAGTAGAGTGTCTTGGTCTTTTCATCATAGACATAACCTGAAGAGTTGTATGACTCAAAACGAGGGTCAGTTCGGAACTTAAGGCCATAAATTTCAATTTCTTTGAAAGGCTCGACGTTCTTCAGAATCATGTAGTGGGTCGCATCCTGAGGGAAAGTCGTTGCAATCGTGATGGTGCCTTCTGCATCAACTGTGCTTGTAACGGATTTTGCAACTGTCCAGGCCCACATCGGATTGACAGAAGCGCTCTTGACGACCTTGAGGTGAGGCATGTAGGTGTTTTCGTTCATCAGGATTGAATAGATGTCTGCGGCCTTCTGGATTTCAAGCTGTTCGTTGGCAGGAATCCTGCAGTTTACGAGCATGTTTCCGGCAGCCTGTGCCTGTGAATTGCCGTTCTGTTTTCCGTATTCAGCGAGTGCTTTTCCGATTCGGATTGTCGTAAGGTCATCAAGCTTTTCGTTGTTGACGTTTACGTAAAGTATATCATTTTCGATTGAACATGAGCGCTCGATAAGACTGAGGCATTTTTCAAGCGAACCTTCCAAAAGTGAGGACATGTTCTTATCAATCTGCTTCATGCTTGTGTAGGTTTCGATGATTCCAACGGCCTGAATCAAGGTAGGCGAGAAATTCGAAATCTTTGAAGGAAGGTTCAATACTGAAAGGGACTTTCCAAAACTTCTTGTAAGAAGGAATGAAGCAAGGTTTTCAGATTCGAAAATCGTAAGGTTCTGCTTTTCGAGCGAGTAATTCATGTTGTAATTGAGGTTTTCGATTTTCATTGATAATGAACTGTCCATCTGAACCAGGTTGTTCAGGTAAGGGGCAGTTTCGTAGGTTCTTCGGCTTCCGTTTCTGTAGGCGGCCGGAATTTTTGTCTGAGTTTCAAGGTAACGGCCTTTTTCCGTCATTTCGGCCATGTATGCGTTTACGGTATTTTCCGTAAGATTTTCGATGGCAGAGTCAAAGTTCGTAAGACAGAAATTTCTGATGCGGCGAACGTTTTCACCATAAAGGTTTTCTGCGGCAAGCGGATTATCCATAATCTTTGCAAACTGGAACTGCTTGACCGGCTTGAAGTTGAAGTAAGTGATTTTGTTCTGTGCGCTGTTAAGCGAAATGATGTTTTCTTCGATTTGTGGCGCGTTCAAAATCGTGTGGGTATTGCTTGATTTGAGCGTAATTTTCTGTTTTGTTGAATCGGTAACCGTGTAGGATTTAGAAAGCTTGTAAGGAATTTCAACCTGTGCTCCAAGCGGAACTGTGGCGGTAAGTGTAACCGAATCCTTTTCTTCTCCTGAAACAGAGCAGTTTACGGCAATCTTTGCGCCTTCTTCTGTCTTGAAATCAAGTTGGAAAGAATTTTCGTCGAGTTCCTGCCAGTTCTGGAAAATGAGCGGATGGCGCTGTGCGTTTTGAATCAGGACAGGCTTGTTGTCTTCATCAGCATAAAAAGTGATTCCCTTGAAGGCGATGAAAAATGTATCGTCAAAAGGCTTTTCGCTTTTGTCGTCAGAATGATTTTCTGAAAGAGTGAGCCTTAATTGTGCGAAATTTTTTGAGAAAAGAGATTGATTCCTAAATTGCAGGGCAAAAATGCCGACAATAATAAGTGAATAAAGGACTATCAATCCTAACATTTTTTGTATAGAATAACGATTCATTTGTTTTCTAGTTTATAAAATGATGTCCACAAAATCAATATGAGGTTTGAAATGTTAAAAAAATATTGCAATTCGGTTACTGCAATTTTCACCGCACTTTTTCTTTTTACGCTTGTTTTTTCAGTTTATTCATGTAAGACGACCCCTAAAGCTCCTGAAGAGCCGTCGGTTACGACAGGTAAAAAATCACCGGAAGTTATTTTCGTAGAAAAACTGCAGGCAGCTCTTGAAAAAGGTACTGTAGAGGATGCTCTGCTTGTCTTCGAAAAGATGCCGAAACAATTCGAATCAAACTACGATATTATTTTGATAAGGGCCTCTCTTTTGGTTTCTGCAAAACGCTATGACGAAGCGATGGCTGATGTACAGCTTCTTGAAAAATTGGATCCGGGAAACGCAAATACGCTTGTCATCAAAACAATGATTGCAAAGGCTACCGGCAATACCAAAGAAAAGAGCAAATTATTGAAGGAAATCGTTGCGGCGGACCCGAACAACTCTGATGCCTATGTCGAAATGGCAAACGACCAGATGCTTGGAAAACGATACAAGCTTGCCTACAAATACTATCAGCAGGCCGTAAAAAACGACCCGACAAATATTTCAGCCTATTTTGGAAGCGGACAGTGCCTCTATTATCTTGGTCATCTCAAGGCTGCCGAAGCAAATTTTGACCGGATGCTCGAAATCAATCCGAAGAGTGCGCCGGCCTGGGCTTACAAGGCAAAACTTGATATGGAAAACGAAAATTACAGTGAAGCTGCCGAAAAGGTTAAGAAAGCCATCGAATATGATCCAGAATATTCTGATTATTGGATTGATTACGGACGCGACCTGTATTACATGGGCAAATGGAAGGATGCTGAAAAAACCTGGACTCACGCAATCGAGCTGGATCCTGAAAACATCCTGCCTTATATTTACCGTTCAAGCCTTTTCGATGAGCAGGAACGATTCGATGAAGCAATCGCAGATTATCTTGCCATCATCAAAATCAGGCCGGACTATTATTACGCATACGAAGCGCTTGGAATTATGTACTGGCACAAGGGCGCCTGGCACAATGCGAGAACCTGCTTTTTGAAAGCCTATGATTACAACAAGAACAATGTGTCATATCCACTGATGGTAAGTGCAAGTTTCCTTAAAGAAGGAAATGAACAGGCGAACAGGTCTTTCATGCAGAAGGTTCTTAAAAATATGGATACTAAAACAACAGAGTATTCTGTCTTGCGAATGTACTACGACGGCGTAAATATTCCTGCAGTTGTAAATAAAGTTAAAAACGAAGAAAATTCTACGCTTAGGGGCAAATATTTATATTATATTGGTTTATATTATGATGTCAGAGGAGATGACCTCGAATCAAAAAAATACTATAATGAAGTATTAAAAATGCAGGCTCCATTGTTTTTTGAATATCGTTTTGCGGAATGGAGTGTAAAAGGTTAAAAAAATGTCACAGACTGAAAAAAGAATAAATATCGGAGACCGCGAAATCATTTTGATTGGAACGGCACACATTTCACAGGAAAGTATCGAGCAGGTAAAGCAGACGATTCTTGCTGAAAAACCTGATAATGTTGCAATCGAACTTGATGAAGGCCGACTGGCTTCGATGAAAAATCCTGATGCCTGGAAAAATTTGGACATCGTCAAGGTTTTGAAAGAAGGCAAGGGCTTCGTAATGATGGCCAATCTCGTTCTCGGTTCGTTCCAGCGCAGAATGGGTTCTGATGTCGGCGTAAAACCGGGCGAGGAAATGAAGGCTGCCATCAACGTGTGCGAAGAAAACAACATCAAGACGACGATGGTCGACCGACCGATTCAGACGACGCTAAGACGAGCCTGGGGAAAAAGTTCTTTCTGGGGCAAAATGAAGCTTTTGAGCGTCCTGATTTCAAGCGCCTTTTCAAAAGAAGAAATATCAGCAGAAGAAATAGAAAGCCTTAAAAATTCAAACGAAATGGATGTCATGATGGGCGAACTTGCAAGTTATCTGCCTACCGTAAAGACCGTTTTGATTGATGAACGTGATCAGTATCTGGCAAGCCACATCTGGGAAGCCGAAGGCAAGAAAATCGTTGCGGTTCTTGGAGCCGGACATCTTCCTGGAGTTGAAGCTCACCTTGAAAAACTTGCAAAGAACGAAGAAAGCTCTGACACTAGCGAAATTTCAGAAGTACCTAAAAAATCGATCGCCGGAAAAATCATCGGATGGGCAATTCCTGCCATCATCATCATCCTTATTGGACTTGGTTTCTGGTTTGGTGGAAAAAAGACCGGCGGTGAAATGGCATTGAGCTGGATCATCTGGAACGGCGGACTTGCTGCCCTTGGTTCAATTCTTGCTGCTGCCCATCCAATTACGATTCTTGTAAGCTTTATCGGCGCTCCGATTACGAGTCTGTGCCCGCTTATCGGTGTCGGTATTGTGGCCGGAATCGTGCAGGCAACCGTAAAGAAACCAAAAATCCTCGATATGGAAAACCTTTCGAACGATGCCGGTAGCCTCAAGGGATTTTACAAGAACAGAATCCTGAAAGTTCTTCTCGTGTTCTTTTTGTCGTCGGTTGGAAGTTCAGTTGCGACCTTTGTTGCAGGAATTGATATCGTGGCAAAACTCGGCGAGCTTTTCTCGAATTTCTTCGGCGCCGCGTAAGTTGTGTCCCGCATTAATCTTGCGCCGCGTAAGTTTATCTTGCGCTGCGTAAGTCGTGTCCTGCATTAATCTTGCGCCGCGTAAGTTGCGCATTGCATATGGTGCGCGCCACATAAAACCTGCTCATAAAACCGGTGCGAAAATATTTTCAAATTTTAGAAAAATTTTATAACTTTTTGTTATAACTTGTTATTATAAGAAAATGCACTTTTTTCTTCCTAGAATTATAAAGTATATTTTCCATGTGAAATTAAAAAGACTTTCTCTCAATTTGTTTTTTACGTTTCTCATGCTGAGTTCTGCAGTGGCACAGGCTGCTGCAGACACCTCAGTTTCTTTGGCGGACAGCACTGTTTCGCCCTTTGAATCCCTTTTTGAAAAATACCAGGACAACAACACAGACTATCAGAAAAGCCTTTACGAACTTGAAAGCGCAAAACTTTCGCTTGAAAAGACCAAGGTGCAGAACGGCTTTTACATGAAACTTTCTTCCGGCGACATCACGACAGATTTTTCTTCGGCACTCAGCGTTTCTCCGGAAATTACGGTCGGTTCGACAGAACTTAACAACACGAAGGTGAGCGTAGAAGTGCCTTACACGGCGCGTTTTTCGGAATCTGAAGTTTCCTCCTCAATCGGGGACGCCGAAGTGCTGGTTTCAACGGATGTTTTTTCATCAACCGGAAAATCCAGCAAGCTTGCGATAGAAAAAGCCGAGCGGAATGTTGAAGAAGCAGAACGCGACCTGATGGAAACAAGAATTTCCGTGCACATGGAATTTTTGAACGA
>JAILRX010000037.1 GCA_024697985.1 Treponemataceae bacterium
TCACCGATGATGAAACCGTCGTTTACGATATTGCGGCTTGTAAGCATAACACCCTTAGGGAAACCTGTAGTTCCAGAAGTGTACTGCATGTTTACGACATCTTCCGGCGTTACTTCACTTTCGATCTTGTGGATGATTTCAATATCAACGTGCTGACCTAAAAGCAGGAGCTCCGGCGTAGAATAAAGTCCGCGGAATTTTTCCGGTCCCATGAAAACTACGTTTCTGAGACAAGGAAACCTCTTTGATTTAAGGCATCCTCGTTCATATTCATCAAGTTCTGGAACAAGTTCCTTTATCATTGAAACATAGTTAGAATCCTTAACACCATCCGAAAGACACAGAGTCGTCAAATCAGACTGCTTTACAAGGTATTCCAATTCGTGGAGCTTGTAAGATGTGTTTACGGTAACGGCAACTGCACCAAGTCGGGCACAGGCAAACATATATGTAAGCCAGTCAGGAACGTTGGTTGCCCAAATTCCTACGTTATCGCCCTTTCGTACGCCAATTGCATAGAGACCGCTTGCAAGGTCATCAACTCGTTTATCAAATTCTGCATAAGTGAAACGCAAATCTCGGTCTGCGTACACCATAAATTCCTGAGAAGGATTTTCAGCTGTCTTTTGTCTCAACAGCTGATTTAATGTCAATTCAATCATATTGCCTCCAAATCCTTTGTGCTAAATCACACTGGTGTGTATACAACAGCAAGGATTTTGGCCTTTTCATTTCCATGGCTGTGTACATGGTGAGCAACGATTGATTCGTAGTAAATTGAATCTCCTACCTGCAAAACGTATGTGTCTTTTCCGTACTTAACTTCAACTTCGCCTTCAAGACAATACAGGAATTCTTCGCCTTCATGTGTTGAAAGCTTAACTTCTTCTTCTGAAGATGGGAAAATATCAATGATGAATGGATCCATATGACGACCAGCTTTGTTCTGAGCCAGTGTATAAAAATCAAGGTCTGAACTTACAGCATTGCCCCTGTCTGAAAAGCGGGTTACTTCTTTTTTATCCTGAGCCTTTGTAAATACAGGGCCAAGGTTTTCGTCATCATCCATAAAAGTTCCAAGGCGTACGCCTAGAACTCGTGCTAGCTTGATTAGAGGTGTTAGGCTAGGTACAAAGTTTCCGTTTTCGATTGATTCAATCTGAGCAACACTGAGATTTGTTCTTTCTGAAACATCTTCAATCGATAACTTTCGATTTTCTCGAACCAACTTAACTTTTGCACCAATTTTGTTTTTTTCTGACATAAAACACCTCTAAAATTCCGCGTCAGCGGGCGCAAAGGGATGCGCGAAATCGCAATTGCGCACACCTCTAAAATTCCGCGTCAGCGGATGTCTAAAAAAATTTTTTCTGCGAGACCGCAGTCGTGCCTAACAGCACCTCATTAAATAATAGAAGATTTTAAATCTTTGCTCAAGGGTGGAATAAAAAACCGCCGGAAGTCCACACTAGACCACCGGCGATTCTATCTGCGCGAATTAAGTTTGCGACAGCAAACGACTTAATCTGCAGCAAAATCAACTATTTGATGTCGTAATCCCTGTTGAATGCAGCTTCGATAGTTGCAATGTTGATAGGATTAAACTTCTTGTTTCGGGCAGAAATTGCTTCGTCCAAAGCGTATTCGAAAGGCTTAACACCGCTGATCATACCTGGAATTGCTTTTGCAAGGCATCCAAGAACAACCATGTTGGCACCACGTTCGTTTTTGCATTCAGCTGCAATTTCGTTTGCAGGAAGAGCAATGTAACGGATGTCGGTTCGGCTAGGCTTGATATCAATCAATGATGAATTGTAGATAAGAAGTCCACCTGGTTTAAGTGAAGCTTCGAATTTTGTCATTGAAGGCTTGTTCAAAGCAACAACTACATCCGGCTTTTCGATTACTGGAGAAGCAACTTCTTCATCACTTACGATTACAGAACAGTTAGCTGTTCCTCCTCGCATTTCAGCACCGTAAGAAGGAATGTGTGAAACGTATTTGTCTTCGCTCATTCCGGCCAAAGCCAGGATTTTTCCGGCAAGGATTACACCCTGTCCACCGAAACCTGCAAAAATAATTTCTGTTGTCATTTTGCACCTCCTACAACACCAGCTTTAGGAGCAGCAGCTTCAGGAATGATTCCTGCTGGAACATCTCGCAAAACTCCGAGCGGATAGTAAGGTTCCATAGCTTCCTTAACCCAGTTTGCAGCAACTGTAGGTTCAACACCCCAGTTTGTAGGACACATTGAAAGAATTTCTACGAAAGAATAACCCTTTCCTTCTTTCTGATATGTCAAAGCCTTTTTGATTGCAGCCTTTGTCTTGTTGATGTGCTGTACGTCATAAACTGCACATCGTTCGATATATTTTGGTTCAACCAAAGTATTGATAAGTTCAGCAGCACGGATTGGGTAACCAACATCTTCAGCCTTTCGTCCGTAAGGTGTTGTCTTTGTTACCTGGCCTACAAGTGAAGTAGGAGCCATCTGACCGCCGGTCATACCGTAGATTGCGTTGTTGATGAAGATTACAGTGATGTTTTCACCACGGTTTGCAGCATGGATTGTTTCTGCAGTACCGATAGCAAGAAGGTCACCGTCACCCTGATAGTCCAAAACGATTTTATCCGGATGAACTCGTTTCATACCTGTTGAAACGGCTGGAGCACGTCCATGAGCTGCTTCACAAGAATCAACGTTAATATAGTTGTATGCAAATACGGCACATCCTACTGGAGCAACCAGCAAAACATCCTGCTGAATCTGCATTTCATCAATTACCTGACAGATAAGTTTATGTACGATTCCATGTCCGCAACCACCACAATAGTGTGTT
>JAILRX010000040.1 GCA_024697985.1 Treponemataceae bacterium
CATCAAAGCGAACAAGACCATCATAAGTTCCAATCCAGATAAAACCTTTTTTATCCTGCATAAGAGTTGTAATGGTCATTCCAGGAAGTCCGTCTTCAGTCGTCCAGTTTTTACGGACAAAGTCATTCAAAAAAGACTGTGTAAGACTATTTTTCTGATGCTGCGGAAAAACCGAAAGTACAAAAGTCAAAGAAAAAAGGCCTATGAGAAAAGCCCTCTTGAAAATCTTGTTTATATGCATGCTCATCTCCATAAAGGATTATACCATAAGGAAATTGCCTTTGCACATAAATTTACGGATTTAATTTTTTCTTTTCATCTTCGTTCAATTCCCGCCACTCGTTTTCGCCCAAGGCAGCGTCCAAAACGACAGGACCGATTGCAATTCTTTTTAACGACACGACTTCATTTCCCAAGGCTGCAAACATGCGCCTTATCTGGCGGAATTTTCCTTCAGTTATGACAACCTTGCACCCCCTTGCACTTTCAAAACTTAAAACGGCAGGTTTTGTCGTAAAGCCTGAACCTTTTTTAAAAGGCGGAAGGAAAATTCCTTTCTGAAAAGCTTTTATGTAGGAATCTTTTTCTGAATCAAGCACATCATTTTTCAATTCGACCAAATAGGTTTTATCAAGATGAGTTTCTGGGCTTTCAAAAAAGTGTGAGAAAGTGCCGTTGTTGGTCAAAAAAATCAGGCCCGTACTGTCGGCATCCAATCGGCCGCAGGAATGAAGGTCTTTCGCAAGCTCAGAAGGAAAAAAATCATAAATCACTTTGTGAGAATCACTTGATCTGGAGCAGACCGTGCCTAATCCCTTGTTCATCATCAGATAGACGTGCTTGACCTTATTCAGGAGAGTGCCATCAACTGAAATTTCATCAGTTTCGACATCAACTGGAAAGGACGTGTCTGAAATTCTTGTGCCGTTCACCTTCACGTCGTGTTTTTTGAGAAAAGAAGATGATGAGCGCATCGAGCAGATTTTATTTTTACAAAGGATTTTATCAAGAGGCTGATCAAACATAGTTTCATTATTATAGCACATTGTTGACTATTTTGTTTAACTTTGATAATATCGTTTCTATCGACTTATATTGAACATTTATTAGGTAGGGTAAAAATATGGCAAGAAGATGCGACATTTGCGGAAAAGGGACAATTACTGGAAACACAGTAAGTAAATCTCGAAATCATCAGCGAAGAACTTGGAAGCCAAATCTTGTAAACGTAAAAACAGATATGTTCGGAAGAACAGAAACTCTTAAAGTTTGTGCAAGATGTTTGAAAACAGGACTCATTACAAAAAAAGTCTGATTACTTTCTCGTTCATCTTATTTGGAAAGCTGAATTTGTGTTAAATCAACGACACTTATTCAGCTTTTTTTTTGTTCTGCCGATACAATAATATGATTCCAATTACGATTCTTGTAGAAGACACGACAGAAAATTTTGAATACTCATGTGCTAAAGGGCTTTCTATTTACATCAACACAAAAGAGCAGAAAATTTTGATGGATACAGGTCCTAATTCGACATTCATCAAAAATGCCAGGAAGCTGGACATTGATTTGACTCAAGTCAATACGCTGATTCTTTCGCACGCACACAAAGCTTTCAACGGAGGCTTGAACCACTTCTGCAAAATCAACAAGGACTCACAAATCGTAATTCAAAATACGGACTTTGAAAAATATTACCTTATCAAGGGCAAGTCAAAGAAAAACATCACGCCAAAACTTGCGTTAAAAAATCTTCCGAGAATCAGAATGATTAACAATCCGGCACAGATTACCACAAACAGCTGGTACATTCCTTGCACGGTCCATCAGTATGGAACACCTAAAAAAAATCAATTTTTGTATAGAAAAACTCCAAGCAAATTCGTTCAGGACAATTTTGCCCACGAAGGAATTTTTGTAATTGATGATGACGGAGAACTTGTCATTTTCAATTCCTGCTCGCACAACGGAGTCATCAATTCAATCGAAAGTGCAAAACAGTTTTTTCCGAACAAAAGGCTTCGAAGCTACGTAGGAGGATTTCATTTCCCTTACAAGGATAATGAATCGCTTCCGCCGGATGACATGAGAAATCTTGATGAAATAATTGATTATGCCAAGGTAAATCAGAACCTGCGCTTTTTTACAGGGCACTGCACGGGAAAACCTGCAATCGAATACCTGCAGAACGGAATCGGGCGAAACCGCGTGCTAAAATTTCATAGCGGCGGATTTTACACGGTATAAGGCGCGAACAAAACGTGGCGCTAAACGTGGCGCGCGAGCTAAATGTGGCACGCGGTGCTAAACGTGGCGCGAGCTAAACGTGGCGCGCGCAAAACGTGGCACGAAACGTGGCGCACTACAAGTTCAAGATGAGGCCGTCATACGAAGTCTGAATATTCACGTCAAACGGAATGCCGGCCTTTTTTTTCAGTTCTTCAATAATTTCCAGAACCTGAGAGTTCGTCTCTTCATGGCAAAGATGCGTAAAATAAAAATTCTTGCCGTTAAGACCTTTTATAATGTCCACGGCCTGTTCAAAATTAAAATGAGTTGAATGAGCCTTTTTCCTCAAAGCATCAATTACGACTGTCTGACAGTCCTTCACGAGTTCAATTGAAGAATGCGGAATGTAGTTGCAGTCCGTAAGATAGGCAAAGCTGGTCTTTCCTTCGTTAAAAATCCAGCCTGTAGTCGGAATTTTACCGTGCATCATCGGGACAGGGATTACAGAAAGACTTCCGATTTTTATCGGTCTTTTTGGCGAAAACGAATTGCAGTCGATCAGGTTCAAGGCAGGTTTTCCGCCCCCAAACTGAGTTCTCTTAAAAACGTAATCAAAACGGTTTCTGATGTCATGATTCGTATGCCTTGAAGCATAAATATTGAGAGGCTTTGTATTTTTAGAAGGATCTGCGTGGACATGCGCGAACATCCTCAAATCGTCCAGACCGTGAATGTGGTCTGCATGACTGTGCGTAAACAAGGCAGCGTCCAGATGAGGAAGTCCATATTTCAAGGCTTGCAGACGGAACTCAGGACCAGTATCAACTACCACAATGTCGCCATTTGATGACTCTACCTTGATGCTGCATCTATATCTTGTATCTTTGGGATCTTTTGAAGTACAGCACGGACATTTGCAGTTTACGACCGGAATTCCGTGGCTCGTACCGGTTCCCATAAAGGTTATTTTCATATATAAACTCCGTTAATCTCCGTACTGAGACTTTATCGCGATGATTTTATCGCGGATTACGGCAGCGCTTTCAAAATCAAGATTGTCGGCAAATTCAGTCATCTGAGCTTCCATCGCCTTGATAAGTTTATGGCGACTTTCCTTTGCAAAGAGGTTTGTACTCTTTTCAAGAACATCAAGTGCTATATTTACGCTGTCCTTTTTATCCTCATTCTGCCTGATGAGCATGTCGTCGATTTCTTTTTTGATCGTGACAGGCGTAATTCCGTGTTCCTCATTATAGGCCATCTGAACTTCACGTCTGTGCTCGGTTTCACTGATGGCTTCCTTCATCGCATCACTGATGGAATCACAGTACATCACGACCTTTCCGTTTGCATTTCGGGCTGCCCGTCCGATTATCTGGATGAGCGAGGTTGCAGAACGCAAAAATCCGATTTTATCCGCATCAAGGATGGCGATATACGAAACTTCAGGCAGGTCGATACCTTCCCTCAACAAGTTGATTCCGACTAGCACATCAAACTCTCCGGTTCTAAGACCTTTAAGGATTTCGACACGCTCGATGGTTTCAATTTCCGAATGGATGTATTTTACCTTGAGATTAAGGTTCGTAAGATAATCCGTAAGATCCTCGGCCATCTTTTTGGTAAGCGTAAGGATGAGGCTCCTTTCGTT
>JAILRX010000164.1 GCA_024697985.1 Treponemataceae bacterium
TTTCCCTTTGATGATGACATTTTTCCAGAAACGCCCTTGAGGTTTACAAAGTCGTATCGCATCGTAACAGGTGCATCCCAGTCATAAATTCGTTTTGAAACGAGTTTTGCAGTGTCGTAGCTTCCGCCCGGACTTATGTGGTCTTTTCCACCTGGCTCGAAAACAACTTTTTCTTCGTTCCATCTCATAGGCCAGTCAACTCGCCATCCGAGTTTTGCGCCCTTGAAGGTCCTCAAATCTGCTGTTTCTTCGTTTCCGCATTCACATTTGTATGAAATGCCGTATTCTCCGTCGTAGTCTGTGATTTCTGTAGTATCTTTTGAACATTTTCCGCAGAAAATTGAAACCGGCCAGTAAACGGTGTCTTTTGACATTTTGTGTGCATCGTCACGGTATTCGTTAAGACAATCCTTGATGACTTCCCTGTTCTGTAAAGCTTTTTTCATGCCTTCAACGTAGCGGTTTGCCCGGTATCGGCTTGCCTGATACAAAAATTCAGGATGGATTCCAACACGTGGAAGCTGAACTTCGATATCAACTTCGTGATGTCTGGCATAATTTTCGTTTCGTCCGGTTGTGTCCGGTACTTCTGTAATTGGATAGCGGAGGTATTTTTCCAAAACTTCAGGATCAGGCATATTTGCAGGAACTTTTCTGAATACGTCGTAATCGTCCCATGAATAAATGAATCTTACGTTCTTGCCCCGGTCGCGCAGTGCACGCACTACCAAATCCACCGTGATTATTTCACGGAAGTTTCCAAGGTGAACTGTACCTGAAGGTGTAATTCCGCTGGCGCAGGTATATGAATCTAAGTCGCCTTTTTCGCGGATAATTTTTTCTGCCATCTGGTCAGCCCAGTGGCAGAGTAAAGGATCTCTCTGATTTTCGTTGTTACTCATAGATAAAAGTATAGCGAAAATTATGCTTTAGTTCAATTCACCTTTTTTTTCTTCTTCAAAAGCATTATCAGCAAAAGGATTGCAGTATAGACAAACATAATTCCGTAAACAATGAAAAGCATCGCTGTTGATTTTGCAGCCAGTCCTACAAAAAGCAGTACAGGCGCACCGAAAGCAACCGCAGTTCCACTTCCGGTAACAAGGTTATTTGCAGCAGGAGTGTTGAATTCAGGGTCAACTTCACGAACGAGAAGGATTCCAGAACTGATGGTTCCTGTAAGCATTCCGAACATTCCGAGGAAGGCTTCCTGCTCATAGCCTTTGTAAAGAATTTTTGTCATAAACTTCAAATAAAGGAAGGTTCCTATAGCTCCTAGGACAACCGTAATTGCAAAAGGAATCCAAAGCCCCTGAAGATCAGCAAAATCGATTGCTGCAATTCCACAGATAATCATTAAGTCAAAGCAAAGTCCCGAAATTCGGTTCAAAAGATAATTGTTCTGATACTGATGCTTCAAAATGTTGAGTTTTTTCATTCGGGCCATTACTTTTCTGGTAGCGACTGCAAAAAGTGAACCAAAAATAAAATTGAAACCCCAGAAAATTGGCGAAAGAAGATTGGATACTCCAGGAGCATATTTTCCAAGCAAGGTCGTGACGAGTTTTATCATCCCAAAAGTAAAGATATAAACGAAAACTATCAAGGCTGCCTGAATCGAAAGTTTGTCAACAGACTGACTGATTTCAATTTCGCCTTCGTCCTGAAAAGTTTCAATCGTAACAGAACCGCTTAATTCCTTAGGAGTTTTTCGTACGATTCTGCCCTTTTTGCTTTCCACGTTAAGATAGATTACACCGACAATACAGGCAACAAGAAATCCTGTAGCGGCAATTGCAAGACCGTAAGAACGGCCTCCGATAAATCCCAAATTTTCGTAAGTAGAACCGATATTGTTTGCCTGTCCAGGTCCCTGACCGAAACCCATGCAGAGCAAAAGTCCGCTGGCCTTAAAAAAATCAGGCATAAAAGTATAGGCTGCAAGAAGAGAGACAGAAACACCTATGATGCCCTGAATCAGGTAGGTCGAAACTATAAGTGCACCGCTGTTTACGGCTGTCCGAAAGCCACTTTCATCCTTTTCAACATCAGTTTTTTTAACACGAAGCGAAAGCGCAATAAAACCGAGAGCAAGGCCGTGATACGTAATCAATTCCAAAAATCGATTTTCTATCGGCATACCAGGAATATATTTTAAGCCGAGCAAAAGAAATCCTGCCAAAACCGAGGTTGGCAAAAGTGCATTTCTTATAAAGGGGATTTTTCTGAGCATATTTGCAGCCAAAAGCAAAAACGCAATGATACCGATTTCAATAATCGATTCCCAAACCGAAAGATCTGAATAGTTCATGAATTCTCCTTAATTTATTAAATATTTTTTATTTCAATTTTTATAATCAATATCTGTTATGGACCTTTTCTGCAAA
>JAILRX010000070.1 GCA_024697985.1 Treponemataceae bacterium
TCTCCCCTAAAACCAAACTACAATTCGATTCACCTTATCATTATACATCTAAAGTTAATACTATTCAATATTTTTCGACTGTTCTCTTATATTTTCCAGCGCATCTTTGGCAAAAATTACATTTTTTCCGACTTCCACGAACTGATTTTTAGACCCGATCGTGTTGATTTCCCTGTTCATTTCCTGGCAGATAAAATCAATTCGTTTGCCTGGAATCGGGTTTGTATCAATCTCGTTTTTAAGCGCCTTGATGTGGCTTTTAAGTCGAACAATTTCTTCGTTGATCGTATATTTTACGAGCATTGAAGCAACTTCTGTCAAAATTCTGTTTTCATCAACCTTGTCGCCAAGGACTTCCTCGAACTTTGAAGTGATGTTTTTTCTGAATTCCGCCTCCATTTTTGGCTGCCATTCTTCAAAGAAGTCAGCGGCCTTTTCAATTTTTTCAAGTTGCAAAAGAAGGTCTTTTTTGAGGTTCTCCCCTTCACGTTTTCTGTCCATTACGAAGCATTCGAGGGCTTCCTTGAAAATCGGTTCGATCACATCAAGATAATAATCCATGTCGATTTCTTTCTGGTTTATCAAAACGCCTTCCTGATTTACGATAAGTGAAAGTGGAATTTCTTTTGTCGTAATTCCACAGGTTTCTGCAACTTCTTTGATTGCGTTGTAATAGGCCTTGGCAGCATTTTTATCCACACTGATGTTTACAGATGAATTAAGTTCCTTGACTCTGATAAATACATCAACTTTACCGCGCTGAATGTTGCCTGTAATAAGATCCTTAAAATAATTTTCCAATCGGCCAAGATAAAATGGCAGGTTAATTGAAACGTCCAAAAATCGCGAGTTAACGCTCTTGATTTCTACTGATACAACAATATTTTCTGAAGAATATTCCTTGTAGGAATAGCCTGTCATGCTTGTCATTTGGATGACTCCTTAAGTTTTTTGTTTTTATTGATGATGTCAATTCCGAGTTTCCAGTTGTCCCCTGCTCCCATAGTGATGAGGACGTAGCCGTTTTTGCCTTTAGGAAGTTTTTCGTTTATTTTTTCAAAAACGTAATCGCTGGCATCAAGAATTTCTTCGTAATAACTGCATTTTTTGTTCGGATAGTTTTTTGCAGTCTTTTCATAAAGGATTTGTCCCGAGACTTTTCCTTCAAAGTCTTTCGGATTTTCACGAGCGGAACTATAAATTTTGTGCAGGATAATTTCATCACAGTCTTCAAAGCTGGATGCAAATTCGTCGAGAAGAGCCTGAGTCCTTGAATAAGTGTGGCTCATAAAGTCTGCAATAAGGTATTTATCCGGATAAAAGTCGCGGAAACCTTTGAGTGTAGTTTTTATTGCAGTCGGATGATGTCCGTAATCGTCGATAACGACAACTTCATCACCGTTTTTATTTTGGAATTTTGCAACGATTTCACTTCGTCTTTTTGAACCGGAAAATTTATTGAGGGCATCCTTCGTTTTTGTCAGAATCTCGCTTTTTTCACTTTCTGTTAAATCTGCAAAAGACTTTTTGCCCTTGTCATCAAGGTAAAGAATCTGTGTAAGTGCAATTGCAGCCGTCGAGTTTCTGACATTGTGGATTCCAGGAACTGTAAGTTCAAATTCAAAGTCGGGATTCTGTGCAATCTTGAAAAACTGCTTTCCGTCATCAACTGTTGCGCTTAAAATTTTATAGTCGCCTTCTGCGTTAAAGCCGTAAGGAATGAAATTGATGTCATTTCGTTTTGACTTTATGATGCCGGCAGTTTCTACAGCTCCATCATCATCGGCGCAGTAAATGAGATTGCCGTTTTGAGGCAAAAGACATCCGTAATCAACGAAGGCGTTTTGAATGTCCTTGAATGTCGGGTAAAAATCCTGATGGTCACTTTCGACGCTCGTCAAAATTATGTTTTGTGGATGAAAGGCCATAAAATGACGCTGATATTCGCAGGTTTCAGCAACAAAATATTTGTGTCCGATAGAAATCGTGCAGTTACCGAAAGTTTTAATGGAACTTCCTGCAAGAACCTGGGACGGAATGTTTAGTTCCTTGATGATGGTTCCGACAAGCCCTGTCGTCGTCGTTTTTCCATGTACGCCTGAAACACCAGAGGATTTAGCAAGCTTTGAAATTTCTCCGAGAGCTTCCGAATACAGAATACACGGAATATTTTTTTTCTGTGCTTCAATCAGCTCCGGATTTTCGTTGAGTTTATATGCTGATGAGTAAATTACAACAATAATGTCATCAGTGATGTTGTCTTTTGAAAATAATGTCGGTGTTATCCCTAATTTTGAAAGAATCTCATCTGTATAGAATTTTTCAGAAACGTCGCTGCCGCTGATTTTTGCTTTTCTGGCAAAGCAGATTTCGACGAGGGCTGCCATTCCAGTTCCCTTTATTCCGACAAAGTGGATGTGCTTCCCTGATAAATCAGATGAAAAATAGTCTTTTGTTGAATTCATTCTTTTATTCTAATACTTTTTTTTTGTTTTGAAAATATCATCGGACTGTATTAACCTACAGACAAAAAAAACAGGCTGTGTAAAATTTACACAACCTGTTTTTATTAGCATTTGTTACCAAGTTTCCGTTGTGGCGAAAACTCGTTGCTTCTCAAACTTATTTAGAAGCTTTGATTATCGCCCGCTCATGAGAGCGTGCACCACGAACATAAATGTTCGTGCAGCTTCAAATTTATTTAGAAGCTTTAATTATCGCACGCTCTTAAGAGCGTGCACCGCGAGCATTTGACAAGCAAATGTTCGCGCAGCCTCAAATTTATTTAGAAGCTTTGATAACTGCCTGAGCACCTGCCAATCGTGCAAGTGGAACTCGGAATGGTGAACAAGAAACATAGTTCAAACCAATCTTGTAGCACAATGCGATTGATGTTGGGTCTCCACCGTGTTCACCACAGATTCCGAGGTGAAGGTCGGCTTTTTCGCTTCGTCCCTTAGCTTCAGCAATTTCCATCAATGCGCCAGGACCGTCTGGGTCGAGTGTTGCAAATGGATCATCTTCAAGAATTCTCTGTGAAAGGTAAGATTCGATGAATTTACCATAGTCGTCACGGCTGAATCCGAGAGTTGTCTGAGAAAGGTCGTTTGTTCCGAATGAGAAGAAGTCTGCAAATTTAGCAAGTTTGTCTGCTGTAAGTGCAGCTCGTGGGAATTCAACCATTGATCCGATCTGGAATGAAAGGTTTGTTCGGCATTCTTCGTTAACTTTTGCGATAACGGCTTCAGCCTGTCCACGAATCTGTTCAACTTCTCTGTATGAAATTACGTTAGGGATCATGATTCGAACGTCATGTTTTACACCCTCTTTTTCAAGCTGTGCTGTTGCTCTAGCAATAGCTTCAACCTGCATTTCGTAAATTTCTGGATATGTGATTGCAAGTCGGCATCCACGATGTCCAAGCATTGGGTTGTGTTCGTCAAGAGCAGCAACTTTTGAAACGAGAGCAGCTTTATTCATACCAAGTTTGCTTGCAAGGTATTCAGCAGCTGAATCGCTTTCAGCCTGGATGAATTCGTTAAGAGGTGGGTCGAGCAATCGGATTGTTACCGGTCGTCCTTCCATTGTCTTGATGATTTCATAGAAGTCTGTCTGCTGGTAAGGAAGAATAGCCTTGAGGTTTTCTTTTCTTGCTTCAGCAGTTTCTGAAACGATCATCTTCTGGAAAGATGTAAGTTTTGGTTCATCAAAGAACATGTGTTCTGTTCGGCAAAGACCGATACCAGCAGCACCAAATCGGAAAGCATCAGCAGCATTCTTAGGTGTATCACCGTTAGCAAGTACTGCGAATCCTTTTACTGTTTTTCCTGAAGCTGTTGTTCTTACAGAAGCATTTCGTACTTCGTCAGCCCATCCGAGGAATGTTTCAAGATTTCCAGAGATTTCAGCTGGTTTAAGAGCAACCTGTCCTTCGTATACGATACCTTTTCCACCATCGATTGTAAGGTAATCACCTTTCTTGAATTCTTTACCTTTGATAGAAATTGTATCAACGTCTGTGAAAATAAGGTCTGCGCATCCACAAACACATGGAACACCCATACCTCGAGCAACTACAGCAGCATGTGAAGTTCGTCCACCTGTTGATGTAAGGATACCCTGAGCTACAGCCATACCTGCGATGTCGTCTGGAGAAGTTTCTTTTCGTACGAGAAGAACTTTCTTTCCTTCTTTTGCCCATGCTTCAGCTTCTTCTGCTGTGAATACGATCTGTCCGCATCCAGCTCCTGGTGAAGCGTTAAGTGCAGAAGCAATTTCTGTTGCCTTTTTAACTGCAGCTGGGTCAAGCTGTGGAAGAAGCAACTGGTTAAGCTGTTCTGGTTCAACTCGAAGAAGAGCTGTGTTCTTGTCGATAAGTCCTTCACCTACCATGTCTACAGCCATTTTAACTGCAGCGGCACCAGTTCGTTTACCGTTTCGGCACTGGAGCATGAAGAGTTTTCCTTCTTCAACTGTGAATTCCATATCCTGCATATCGTGATAGTGTTTTTCAAGTCTGTCACGGATTTCGCAAAGTTCATCGTAAATAGCTTTGTTTGTCTGTTCAAGCTGAGCAAGTTTCTGAGGAGTTCGGATACCTGCTACAACGTCTTCTCCCTGTGCATTCATAAGGTATTCACCCATGAATACGTTTTCACCTGTTGATGGGTCACGGCTGAAACATACACCTGTTCCTGATGTTTCACCTTTGTTACCGAATACCATAGCCATTACAGTAACAGCGGTTCCCTTGAGAGCGCCTTCCTTAATGTTGTTGAGTTTTCGGTATTTGATGGCACGTGGGTTCATCCAAGAACCGAATACAGCACCAATAGCTCCCCACATCTGTTCTTTAGGATTCTGTGGGAAATCTGTACCCTTTTCTTTTTTGTACATTGCCTTGTAGTTAGTTACGATTTCTTTAAGTTCTTCTGTTGTAAGTTCTGTATCGAGTTTGATTCCACGATGTGATTTTACTTCGTCAATGATTTCTTCGAATTTGTCATGATCAACGCCCATTGCAACGTCACCATACATCTGGATGAATCGTCTGTAAGCATCCCATGCAAATCTTTCATTTCCAGTTTTTGTTGCAAGACCGATAACTGATTTATCGTTAAGACCGAGGTTGAGGATTGTGTCCATCATACCTGGCATTGAGATTGCAGCACCTGAGCGAACTGATACCAAAAGTGGATCGCTGTCATCGCCAAGTTTCTTGCCCATTGTTTTTTCGAGTCGAGCAAGATATTCGTCAACTTCTTTTTCCAACCCTTCTGGGTAGTTTCTGTTCAATTCATAATATTCCTGACATACGTCAGTAGAAATTGTGAATCCTGGTGGAACAGGAAGACTCAATGGTTTTTTTGCCATCTGAGCAAGGTTTGCACCTTTACCACCAAGTTCGGCTCGCATTGACTCATCGCCATCTGCGTCACCGTTTCCAAAGAAGTAAACATACTTTGTTTTTGCCATTCTTTTTCTCCGTAATAATTTATTGATATTTGTAAAATTTTATCATTGAAGATTAAGAGTTGTCAATGTATAATTTGGGGGTGAATAAACGATTTTTTTTAACAATTTCTTTTTCTTTTTTTGTTGTTACGACGTTCTTTTCTTGTGTATCAACAGCATCTTCAATCGATACTCAAATTCCATCAGAGAGTACCGAAATGACAAAAACTGAAGCAAATTTTGAATCAATTACCCTGACTTTTACAGGCGATATAATGGCTCATACTAACGTTACCCGAATGACTGATTTTTCTAAAATTTATGAGGACATCAAGGATATCACACTGAATGACGACCTGACTTTTGCAAATATGGAAACGCCTGTAATCGATTCGCAAAATTATGAAAGCTGGCCTACTTTCAACGTAAAAAATGCATACGTAATGGCAGCCGTCGATGCAGGAATCAATGTTTTTACCCTTGCAAATAATCATACCAACGATCAGGGACTCGAAGGAATTAATGCAACCAGAGATTTCTTTGACAGTTTAAAAGATAAGGACGTTTACTCTTGCGGTTTGAAGAAAAAGGAAAATGATGATTTCACTTATCAATTGATTGAAAAAAATGGATTTAAAATCCTTTTTATGGGCGTAACCGAAATTTATAACTCAACAAGGTTCATCGAATGGTTTGACACGACCGACAGAAGCGAAACTTCAAGAAAATCTTTTATCGAAAGGGTTACCCAGATGAGGAAGGATCATCCGTGCGATATTTTTGTCCTTGCCTTTCATTGTAATGAGCCTGAGTACGTAATTCCTGTTACTGAAAGACGAAAAAAATACTATCATTCTCTACTTGATGCCGGAGTTGATGTAATCTGGGCAAATCATCCTCACGTCATGCAGGAATATGAAGTCGTAAAAAGCCTGAAAAATCCGCAGCAGTCAAAATTGATTTTGTATTCAGTTGGAAATCTGATTTCAGGACAGCGTTTCAAAAGAAATTATGAAGAACCGGAGGCAATGCGAGAATATACTGGTGAAAGTTTTCTCGTTCAACTCACCTACAAAAAGTCAGGAAATTTGGTTTTTGCTGAAAAACCTGAATTCACAATCCTTACGAACCATACAGAAGGCCCTGCCGGCCTGTACGATACTTTCATCAGAAAACTTGATGAAGATTTCATAAAGACACTTCCCGAAATGGAACAGGTTTATTATCGAAGACGGCTTGAGCTTTGCAATCAAATTACAGGAAAAACTATATGGAATTAAAATTCAGAGAATTACCGGTCTATCAGCATAAAGATGTAATACTTGAAGCTCTGAAAACAAATCAGGTCATTGTCGTACAGTCTCCGACAGGAAGCGGAAAGACGACACAGCTGCCGGTCATCCTTCACGAGGCAGGATATTCTGATAACGGAATCATAGCTGTAACACAGCCTCGAAGAATCGCAGCTCTTTCGGTAAGTGAATTCATTTCAAAACAGCTCGGAACGGCCTATCCAGGACTTGTCGGCTATAAGATGAGGTTCGAGGATAAAACTGACGAGACGACCAAAATTAAAATCATGACGGATGGTATTTTGCTTCAGGAGATGAAGCTTGATCCATGGATGAGCAAATATTCAGTAATCATAGTTGATGAAGCGCACGAGAGAAGCCTCAACATCGATTTTGTACTTGGACTTTTAAAACGTGTCCTTGAAGCGCGTCCAGAATTCAAGGTGATTGTTTCTTCAGCGACGATGAATACTGAAGTCTTTTCTGAATACTTCAACAAATGCCCGATTGTTACAATCGACACGATAACATATCCTGTAAGCGTCATTTACGATCCGCCGCAGATTCCTGCAAGTACGACAAGCCTTAATGCCGAAGACTGCCTTTTGACAAAAATCGAACAGACTGTCTCCAGAATTTTAAGCAACCATGATTCTGGCGACATTTTGATTTTCCT
>JAILRX010000076.1 GCA_024697985.1 Treponemataceae bacterium
TCCGGTGGCATTACAGCATCCGGATTTGACGGGTCAACGATGGCCCTTTCGATGCAGTAGGATTTTGCACCGTCGACTGCACTCCAGGAAACGCTGATTGAGTCAGCGGATTCAGATTTGCTTACAAAAATTTCAGCAGGGGCTTCGAGCTGATCGACAGTTGATGTTCTGACGATATCAGCCAAAGTTGCGTTGCTTGCATAGGCGCTTGTAACCTTGCCCTGAAATAAATCTGCGCAGGAGGTGAGAGTAAGGCAACAGGCAATGCTTATGATAAGTGTCGTTAAAGTTAAATATTTATTGTTTTTCATACTTGTCTATTCCTTTTATTAATACCAGAACTGTCCGCTGTATACAGACCATGAACTGCTGTAGCTTGACTGCTTGCTGTATGAGCTTCCGATATCAAGTGGAGTCCAGTATTTGAAAGTCGTCTTATCGCTTGATGAAACTCCGAAAGTTTCAGTTCCAACTTTGATGCTAGTAACCCAGCTGGTTGTTGTTCCGTCCAGCTGTGCGATGAATCCTGTTGAACCCATTGCGCCGGCTTCGAAAGAAACAGAACCCTGATAGCTTGCATCCTCAATTTCGCAGGTAACTGTAAGTGTGTTGCCTGTTACATAGTACAAGTTGTTTGCGGCACTGCTGCTTCCAACTCCGACACCACCACAGGCAGCTCGGCTTTCTTTCTGAGCTCCTGAAATCGTGAATGGACTTGTAAACGACTCATTCTTTTTGTCTGTACAGGTTCCACCAGTAAAGATGTGCTGGTATGAAGTTGAATCTGTTCCCCATCCGAAGGTGTAGGTCAAGTTTGCGTGAGAAGTCTTGAAATATCCTGTGTTTCCTTCAATTGTATTTGTTCCACTGTAAGGACATCCGCACTGAAGAAGTGCGTCGCAGACAACAAGCGAGATACATCGGCCAAGTTCAGCCTTGCTTAATCCTCGGTAAGAAGAAATTTCGTTTTCCTTGTTGTAAGCATCAACATCACTGTAGCTTGCATAAATCGTTTCGGTGCTGCCGTCAATTTCTGCAGATCGAGAAACTGAAACTTTTCCGTAATGCTTGTAATCACGCAAAACTTCAAGGACACCTGTGTGTACAGAATTTGTCTGATAAACGCCGATCATTTCTTTTGTGAAGTCCGGCGTAAACTTAACGTTGTTTCCTTCTTTTACAACTGTAACCTTGTTTGCTTCGGCATTGTTGTTCGTAGAGGCAATTTCGTAGCTGTCCTTGTCAACGTCTACGATAGAAACGTATGAAGCGCTGTGATTGAGGTTCTTGATCTGGAACGTAAAGTTTGAATCAGGTCCCAATGCCCTTGTCTGATAATCCCAAGGTGTGAGCGTGATGTATTCAGTGATTTCAGCGCTTGAAGTTGAGCTTGAGGTTCCAAGGTGTCCCATGCCAATTTCAATTGCAAAAGCATAACCCTTGTTAAGTGCTTCGTAATAGTTGCTTCCGCTTACGACTGCATCAATTGTGTCTTCTTCGCAAGGTGCTGATGTATCAGGCGTTGTCTGAAGTTCTGATACGTAGGTTGCAAGAAGATTTTCCTTGTCGCTTTCAAGATCGAGCTTTCGACCTGAATAGTCTACTGCATATTCGAAGGCTTTTGTTCGATTGCTTCCTGTAAGCTGTACCACAAATTTGTTTGATGAATCTTTTACAGCATCGCTAGAACTCCATTTTCCAGTAGAACCTGCTTCCCTGTATTTGAGGACAGGACTTGCAGAACCTTGATTCAATGGTGCGTCGAAGGTAATCGTTACGTTTCTTGGGTCATTAGATTTTGTGGCCTTTACGTTGATACCATAACCAAGTGCGTTTCCGGTTTTTGATGAAGCGTAAACGTTGGTGTAGTGCAAGTTGGCAAGAGTTCCGTTTCCGTGATTCGTTGCCGTGCTTGTCACAAGTTCATCCAATGTGAAAGAATCTGATGTTGCTTTAAGAGGATAAACCGTGTAGCTGAAAGGATAACCCCAGGCGATGTAGTCCTGATGCAAAGCCCAGCTTCCTTCACCTGTAAGAGGCTTGTATTTATCAAAAAGGGTGAGCTTGCCGTTTTTGACTGTTACAGTAACATAGCTTGAAACTGATTCACCATCAGCATTTTTAACGGTAGAACCATCTGCGCTTACGTAATAACCGTCATTTTTGATGTTTGAACCGCTGAAATAACTTCCGTCAAAATCAACTCGTTCTCGGCTTACCCAGTAACCATTTGCACCTTCGATTGCAGACCATTCAACGTAGATCCCGTTTTTGTTTGCAAGATTTCCGCTTGATGCTGTAAGTCCAGTATCAGCTGGTCCCAATGTATAGGTATCAACTGTACCTCTGGTTGTATCCGAGGTCGTGCTGTTTTCACTTGTTATTGCAATTACGAGCTCTTTTCCTGCGTACTGTGCATTTACCGTATTGGTGTCCACGTTAAAGGCAGGGTCGTAGATTGTGTACGAAAGGTCATGTGTGCTTGTTTCGGTAACGCCTTCCGAGTCTGCTGTAAGGTCAGCAACTTCTCTGTAGAGGAGTTCTGAAGTTCCATCAGAATTGAAATATGAGGCACGGATTGTGTAGCTTGATGCCTGATTTACAGGTGTCCATGTAACCGTAACCTTGTTGTAATCCAATGTGGCTGTTGAAAATTCAGGATCCGCAGTTCCAAGAGTCTGTCCGAGCAATGGCTGTGATGTTACGGTGATACCCTTGCTTGCATGAAGCTCGTAGGTTCCGCTGTGTCCGCTTTCAGTTGGAAGATCGTATTGAACCGTTGTTCCTGAATTTAGGTTCTCAATTGTGCTTTCAAGATCGACTGCTGATACGACTTCTGTAAAGGTTCCGTCATCTTCGATTTCGTAGATGGAGTAGGTTACTTCATTATCGTAGGTCCATGAGAATTGCAGTTTGTCTTTATAACCGCTTGTAACAGTCCAGTTTTCAATTACTGGTCGCTGTGCTGAATTGCTTACATAAACTGATGTTTTCAAGACGGCATCTGTCAAAATCTGATCATCAGATGGGCCTGTAAAACTGTCATCCGTGTTCTGTGTCAAAGCAGCGGCGGTAAGCGTAATTGGAAGTGAAGTGTATTCTCCAGTTCCGCTGTCGTAGGCAACCAAAAGGTTGACAGATTGAGTCGTCGTTATGTTGTGCTCATAATCAGCTGGAACGATGTAGCCTGTGTATTTGTACATACCCTGCCAGTCAAGGGCTCTCCACTGACCGGTTGCTGCGGCATTTGCATCATACTGTGGGAAAACTCCTGCAGGAATTGAGTAGTCTGTCTGGTTCAATGAATCAAGTGAGTCAAAGACACGATAGATTGTAAGGGTAAGGTTTGGATAGGTTGCATTCCCCTGATCATCAAGTACCTGCTGGTAGAAATCCTGCTTTACGACGTATTTGTAAAGGCTGTCCAGGCCGAAAGTTTCGAACGTAAGGTTACACTGCAGTGTGGTAGATGTTACAAAGTAGTTGTAGCCGGTCTTAACTTCATAAACTGATGTGATTTCAGCAAGTTCATCTTCTGTCATGGAAGAAACTTCATCTGAAGAAACTTCTGTTCTGGTGTCTTCATAATAGTTTCTATAATATTTAGTTGTACAGGCTTCATTTTCATCAACGATTGTCTGATCGGAAAGTCTGATGTAGCCGTAAGAACTGTTGTTTTTGTTGAGTGTAACGCTCGGCTTTGAAATCAGGTGTCCTGTAGTTTCTGCAATTGAGTTGTCTGATGAAACTGATTTGTCACTTGTTGAGCCGTAAGTGCTTGTGAAGAATACGTAGGCCTGAACCTTGTAGTCATACTGATAGCCGCGAACCAAGGCTGTCGTGTCGCCATCGCCGGCAGCCGCATTATCAGTGTAGGTAATGATTGCACCTTCAGCATACTCGTCATCTGAGGTGTCAGCTGTGTCGTTTACAAAGTACTGAACGCCAGTAGGTGCATTTCCACTTGTTGCCGGGTATGGCAAAAAGTCCGGAAGTCTTGTCCATTCATCAGATGAGCCGTGAATTTTTCGATAGATCTTGAAATACAAAGGCTGTTCTTCATACTGGCCGTTGACGAGCTGCTCGCATTTGACAGGAGTTGTGAATGTAAGTGTGATTTTATCATCAACAAGACCTTTAGATGCGGAAAGTTCGATTGGAGCTTCCGGTCGGGTTCTTCGGGCAGTTTCAGCATTGCTTATGTCGGAAACTTCGACTTCGTTCTGTTCGATGATGTTGTAGGCTTCAACGTAGTAGTTGTAGCTTGTGTGAGGTGTGAGTCCCGTGAAAGTTGCGGTAGTCTGTGTCGTGCGTGCGCCGCTTACAGACTGGGTTGCAACGACTGTTCCGTTAGTCAGTGCGCAGTATACGGTGTATCGTACGCTTGAAAGATATGTATCTTCTGATACGTTGCTCATCCACCATTCTACGACGCTCATGCTGTCGCTTTCTGTTCCTTCCTCAACGTTTGTGATGTAAGGACAGGCAAGGCTGGTACCATGAACGGTAAGGCTCGGAGAACTTTCGGTTCCGTTTTTCTTGACGGAAGTTACCCGATAGTATTTGTCAGCACCTGATTGACAGTCATCAATCGTGAAAGAGTAGGTGCTTGAATCAGTTTCGCCGCACTGTATCCAATTTCCGTTGATAGGCGAATTTGATTCGTAGATGTAATAACGATAGGCAGATTTGACTCCATCCCAGGAAAGTTCGATTCGGCCTTTAAGACCGTTTGATGCGGTAACGTTTGTCGGGGAACCCCAATACTGCGTGTCGGAAAATGATACGCTGGAGTCTTGCGAGTTTGTGTATGTCGGTGTAGGCAAAATTTGGTTAGGGCAACCACATAAAACCAACATACATACAATCATCCCAAGGATGACGTAATGACGTTTCATAAATAGCTCCTCTTTTTTTTAAATACAGCAAGATATTAGAAAAATTATAATGACAGATTGTCAAAATTAATACAAAAAAAAGTTTAAAATTGTTATCGAAAAATAATTAAATTTGTAAATAAATTTTATTTTACAAATTGGAGATAATGGAGGTTTGAAAAATATAAGAAGAAAGGGGGACAACTGGTTTGCGGGCGAGATTGTAGCGCAGAATTGCGGGCGAGATTGTAGCTAGTTTGCAGGCGAGATTGTAGCTAGTTTGCAGGCGGGGTTGAGCACGCTGTCGCATTATTTGCGACAGCAGTGCTGTATGATTGAATCCAATAAAAGATAAGGAGGTCGCTATGAAAAGCAATTTGTCGGAAATTGAACAGGCTTTTATTACGCAAGGAAAGTTGATAGATTTAGTTCTGCAGGACGAATCCTGTATCCAAAACAAATGCTGCGGTAACTCGATACCTTTTTAACCAAGGACGATTTAGATGCGAGCTGACGGTACAATGGCTTTCATACGCGCCGATAAGCAGAAAATTTTTGATAGTGTTTTTCAAGATACTGCTTTTTTTGATACCAATGGGGCCTATATCTTTTTACTCAATAATGTTTAGTCTTCTCGGTGGTTTTGCTGCAATAATGCCGCCTTATTTGGTTGTCCTGACATGTGCTATTGCTGCAGTAGCTCATAAGTCAGAAAGGGAGCTTCTGGTTGAGAATGAAGGTTATTCACAACTGATGGAGAAGGCATACGATTTAGGACTTTTTGTTAACTAAAGAATGGGATGGAGTCTATCAGCTTTTCAATGGGGTTCTCTGCAGGCGGTGTATAAATGGTTCAGCGGAAAATCTGTTCCAACGATTGTTAATCTTGGAATCATCTCTAATTTGTTAAATACACACATTGATGATA
>JAILRX010000085.1 GCA_024697985.1 Treponemataceae bacterium
CACAAAATATTCGAGCGTGTTATCCAGCATCGCTGAATCCGAACCTGTCGTATCAACTTCGCCGTTTCGGGCAATCATTCGGTCAACATTTCCTCGGATTGTATTGATTTCACCGTTGTGTGCGATAAATCTGTTTGGATGGGCTCTCTGCCAGCTTGGATTTGTATTCGTAGAAAATCGTGAATGAACGAGGGCAAGGCAGGATTCAAAATCATCTGACTGCAAATCAGAATAGAAGGTTCTAAGCTGCTGAACAAGGAACATACCCTTGTAAACTACAGTTCGGCTCGAAAGCGAGCATACGTAAGTTTTGTCTTGCTTAGCCGAGCCTTCACTATCTGTCTTGCCTGCGCCTTTTTCAAATGCAAGGCGCAAAGCATAAAGTTTTTTGTCAAATTCAAGGCCGCGTTCAACTGATTCAGGGCGCGCAATAAAGGCCTGATAGATTTTCGGCATGCAGTCGCGGGCTTTTTTACCAAGCACATCAGCATTTACCGGAACGCATCTCCATTCCAAAAGGCTTAATTTGGCTTCCTTACAGCATTTTTCAAAGCGCTGCATCTCTGATTTGCAAGCATTTTCATCTGATGGGAAAAAGAACATTCCGATTCCGTAGTCGCGTTCATCACCAAGTTTTTTGCAAACCTGTGAAAAAAATTTGTGTGATATTTGGAGCAGAATACCAACACCGTCACCTGTTTCTCCGCTGGCATCTTTTCCTGCTCGATGTTCTAGTTTTTCTACGATTGCCAGTGCATTTTCAACTACCTTGTGTGATTTGATTCCATCAATACTTACTACAGCACCGATTCCACAATTGTCGTGTTCAAAAGTTGGTTCATAAAGTGTTTTCATTTTCATTTCCTGCTCCAAAAATGCAAAAAGCCGCACGCACAGTAAGATTGCTGTACATGCGGCTCCTTTGCCGACTTTGAGATTATTAAAACAAAAAAAGGCCGTAGACATAAAATCTCGTACCGATAAAAATACGAAATTACATCTACGACCTCTTTGCCGTATTAAATCTATCTTACCTAATTTATTTACAATTAGTCAAGAGAGGTTTCTTTAATACGCCTTTTCGTGGACGCCACCAATTGCCCTTCCGCTAGGTTCATCCATGTTTTTCCATGCCTCGTCCCATTCCAAGGCCTTGGCCGTAGAGCAGGCAACACCGGCTTCGTGAGGAACGCATCGGGCTGCACTGTCGCTTGGGAAAAGCGAAGAGTAGATTTCGCGGTAATAATATTCTTCCTTGGTTTTTGGAGGATTTACCGGGAATCGGTTTTCACGTCGGGCAAATTCTGCATCGCTGACCTTTTCTTCGGTGATTTTTTTGAGGGTATCAATCCAGTTATAACCGACACCGTCACTGAACTGCTCTTTCTGTCTCCAGCAGATGTTTTCAGGAAGCATCTGTTCAAAAGCCTTTCGCAAAATCCATTTTTCAATTCGCTGACCGTCGTTTCCGCAGCCAACTTCGCCTTTTTCCATTCTGATGTTCATTTTATCAAGCGGGTTTAATTCCATTGCAATATCGATGAATTCCTTGTCCAAAAACGGAACTCGGCCTTCAACACCCCAGGCCATCAGAGATTTGTTGGCACGCAGACAGTCGTAAAGGTGAAGCTTGCTCATTTTTCGAACCAGTTCCTCGTGAAATTCCTGGGCACTAGGTGCCTTGTGGAAATAAAGGTAACCGCCGAAAAGCTCATCACTTCCCTCTCCTGAAAGAACCATTTTAATTCCCATTGATTTGATTACTCGAGCCAGAAGATACATCGGAGTTGATGCCCTGACTGTCGTAATGTCATAAGTTTCGATGTGATAGATTACGTCAGGCAGAGCATCGAGGGCTTCCTGAATCGTAAAGTGAACTTCGTGGTGAACGGTCCCGATGTAGTCGGCTGCTTTTTTTGCCGCAATCAAATCAGGGCTTCCTTCAAGGCCTACTGCAAAAGAATGAAGTTGAGGCCACCAGGCGCCTTCCTTGTTGTCGCTTTCAACACGCATTTTTGAAAACTTCTGTGTTACGGCCGCAATAATTGATGAATCAAGTCCTCCGCTCAAAAGCACGCCATAAGGAACGTCGCTCATAAGCTGGGCTTTTACTGCATTTTCAAGACCGTTCTTTACTTTTTCGATAACCGCAGGGTTGATGATCTGTCCTTTATCGTCCGTTGCACGCGCTGAATTTTTTACCGACTCGAATTTTTCCCAGTCACGATGATACCAACGGACAGGTTTTCCA
>JAILRX010000156.1 GCA_024697985.1 Treponemataceae bacterium
CTCACTTATGAGCAGGCTGAAACAATGCAGGAAAGCACAGAATTAAAGAGCCTTTTCGAAATTGCAAAAAAATACCGCGAAAAAAGGCTTTCGAACGGAGCAATAGAACTTAAGCTTCCTCAAGTCAGCGTATGGACCGAAAAAAACGAAGATTCATCGGTTACAGTCCAAATCGAAGAAGAAAAAGAGCTTAATTCAAAAGACATGGTCAAGGAAATGATGCTGATGGCAGGTGAAGGCGCAAGTAAATTTGCCTTTAAGAACAACATTCCGTTTCCATACATTTCCACAGAAGAAATCGAAGTTCCAAAGAAAATAGAGGAAGGTCTTGCAGGTCAGTATCAGCTCAGGCGATGTATGAGAGCAAGACGAGTCAGCATAACGCCAAGCATGCACTGCTCGCTTGGAATTGCAACCTACTGCCAGGTTACAAGCCCGCTCAGACGCTACATCGACTTGATTGCACATCAACAGCTGCGTCTTTTTTTGGACGGCAAAAACCTGATTAACAAGGATGACGTGCTTTTAAGGATAAGCACAGGAGATGCAGGTATTGCAGCAGCAAACAAGGCAAGCCGCTCAAGCGAACTTCACTTTAAGATTGTCTATCTGATTCAAAATCCAGACTGGACAGGAGAAGCCGTCGCCGTAGAACAGAAAGGTAACAGTACCGTCTACCTCATTCCTTCATTGGGAATGGAAACTCAGCTTGAAAACACAAAGTGCGTTTTTAACGAGAAAATCCAACTTAAGGTAAAATCGATTGAACTTTCAGAACTGAAAGTTGATTTTGTCAGGTGCTAGCCTTCTTTTTTTGCATGTCATCAAGAAAATTCTCTTCGATTCTTTCCTGATCCTTTTTGAACTGTTCCAACTGTTTTTCTTTCATCTTGTCCAGAGCCTTCCGTTTTTTCATGGCCTCTGTCAAAAGCAGCCGCTTTTCTTCTACTACAAGTTCAGCCTGAGCAAGCTGTTCCAAAAGCTGATCTTTCTGAGCATCGAGCCCCATAATGTAATTCTGATAGGATTGAAGTTGAATGATATCTATCGTGGTTGATAAATCGTGGTTGGCCTTTACGCGCTGTTTTGCAACATATTCCAGAGTCTGCTTGATCCGCTCAGTTTCCTGAATGGCTTTTCCAAGCTCAACCTTTGCCTGTTCTTCTTCAAATTCGCGGATTCTTAATACTTTTTCCAGAGTGAACTTAAATTTTGGCATTTAAATATCAGACGTATTCTTCTTTAGGAATTTCGACACCGGTCAGTTTGGAAAGCAAATCCAAGGTTTCTTCAAGGGATGCGTTGTAGTTTCTTTCCTGAATCAAAAACTCTTCGATTCTGTCGTGCAAGGCGATTGCCTTATCAGTCAAAGGATTGCTTCCAGATTGATAGGCTCCGACGTCGATAAGGTCCTTCGAAGCTTCGTAACTTGCCATCAGTTTTCGTAAAGTGGCGCAGGCTTCCCGAGTTTTAGGACCCGTTATGTCATTTGCAAGACGGCTTATCGAAGCAAGCACATCAATTGCAGGATAATGATGCATATCGGCAAGTTTTCGGTCCAAAACGATGTGGCCGTCGACAGTTCCTCGAACCTTATCCGTGATAGGCTCGTTCATGTCATCTCCGTCGATGAGAACGTTATAAAAGGCCGTGATTGTTCCCTTGTCGTTGGTTCCCGTTCTTTCAAGAAGCTTTGGAATAAGATCAAAAACGCTAGGAGTATAACCACGCTGTGCGGCAGGCTCACCTGCTACAAGGGCAATTTCTCGCTGAGCATCGGCAAAACGCTTCATGTTATCCATCATGAACATTACGTCCTTGCCCTGATCACGGAAATATTCAGCTATGGCAGTTGCAGTATAGGCTGCCCTAAGTCGACAGATTGAACTCATATCGCTGGTTGCAACAACAATAACGGAACGTTTCAAGCCTTCTTCGCCCAAATCCTTTCGGATAAAGTCGTTTACCTCTCGTCCTCGTTCTCCGACCAAAGCGATTACGTTGATGTCGGCATTCGTATTTCGGGCAATCATACCCATCAAGGTTGATTTACCGACACCAGAACCTGCCATGATTCCAAGTCGCTGTCCTTTTCCGACTGCCATCAGCGCATCAATCGACCTGATTCCGGTCAGTACACGTGAATCGACTGGTTTTCGTGAGATTGGATTTGGAGCTGCGGCAATTGCAGGATAAAAAGTCTCAGGAATGATTTCGCCCAATCCGTCATAAGGATTTCCGAGAGCGTCCACTACACGGCCGAGCAGGTTCGGTCCGACACCAACTTTAAGGATGGTTCCTGAACCGACAACTTCACAGCCGATTTCAATTCCGCTCGTATCGTTGTAGCAGGTCAACTGAACGATATTTTCGTGGAGGCCCGTAACTTCTGCAAGACGGTTTATATAGCGTTTTTTAGGATCACGTCCGTGATAATCTGGATTTTCAATCTTGATTTTGCAAATTTCACCAATTACAGCCCTCGGACCCAAAGACTCGACGAGATTACCCTTGACCGCGACTACACTTCCGACATAATGAACGGTTTCAGTATTTTTGATTGATGAAAGATATTTATCAAAAATTTTTTCCATAGCGCAAAACTCCAAAAATCAAAGTTCTGTCGTTTTTGGCTTGGACTTAATAGGAGAAATTTCAAGGATTTTCTGTTCAAGTTCAGAAAGCTGACTTGAAATTCGTGCATCAATAGAACCAAAGTCTGTTTCTACGATACATCCGCCCGGTTCAATTGAAGAATCTTCAACTACAGTGATATTTTCGATATTTGAAACTGCGTTTATAAAATCCTGTGCGTGGTCTGTGGCAAGTTTTGCTTCCGTAAGGTTTACTCGGATCGTAACCGATGCCCTTCCCTTTACCTTTCGCAAAGCCTGAACGATGTTGTTCATAACAACTTCACGCTGCTTTTCAGAAATGATTTTTACAACTTTTCGGCTTACGAGAATGACCATTTCGACAATCTGCTGTTCAGCCTCATCAAAAATTTCCTGTCTCTGACTGATTGTCTTATCAATCATCTGGTGGAGCATATCAACAAGCCGCTGTGCTTCCTGGTTTCCTTCTTCAAAACCCTGTTTTCGGCCTTCTTCAAAACCGTGCTCTTTAGCCTGCTCAAAATCATCATGACTTTTTGCCTGGGCTTCAGCAATTATTTTTTCAGCTTCGGCCTTAGCCTCGTTGAGAATTTTTTCTGCTTCGAGTTCGGCATTCTGCTTGATTACGGCAGCTTCGTCCGTTTTCTGTTTGACTTCTGCAAAAGCGGCATTTTCTGCATTTTTAATGATCTGTTCTGCCTGGGCCTCAGTGTCGTCCAAAAGAGTCTTTTTTTCGACTTCCCATTGTTTTTTAAATTCTTCGGCTTCCCTTCTCAAATCATCTGCAGTTGGACCTTCAAAAGCAACTTCTTCAATTTCATCAAGATTTTCTTCATCTTCTGCAAAATTCTTGCACAACTGAAGCATTACTTTTTTGTCGTCTTTTTTAAATTCATTACCTTTAAATACTGTCTTTTGCATATTCCAAACTCACAAATTTATACAACCATTTCGTCTTCACCACTTCGGGCAATAACGATTTCACCATTATCTTCAAGACGCCTGATGGCGGCAACAATCTTCTGCTGTGCATCTTCTACGTCTTTCAATCGAACAGGTCCCATGAACTCCATATCTTCTTTCAACATGGCAGCCGCACGTTTAGACATGTTCTTATAAATCTTGTCCTGAACTTCGGCATCAACTGATTTAAGCGCTTTTGTAAGGTCCTGTGTATCGACTTCTCGCAAAAGTCTCTGAATTGCACGGTCGTCCAACAAAACGATATCTTCGAATACGAACATTCGTTTTTTGATTTCTTCGGCAAGTTCGGCATCTTCTTCTTCCAAAGATTCGATGATTGATTTTTCAGAAGAACGGTCAACCAAGTTAAGGATTTCAACGATTGATTCAACACCACCGGCAAGTGTGTAGTCTTCGCTTGAAAGTGTTGAAAGCTTTTTCTCCAATACTCGCTCAACTTCTCGCAAAACGTCAGGGCTGGTTCGGTCCATCGTTGCAATTCGTCTTGCAACATCACTCTGGATGTTAACAGGAAGGCTTGCAAGAATCTGAGAAGCCTTCGGCGGTTCAAGATAGGCAAGAATAAGCGCGATAGTCTGCGGATGTTCCTGCTGAATAAAGTTCAACAAGTGGGTCGGGTCTGTTCGACGGATAAAGTCGAACGGCCTTACCTGAAGTGAACTGGTAAGTCTGTTGATGATGTCGATTGCTTTCTGGCTTCCCAAAGATTTTTCCAAAAGTTCGCGGGCATAATCAATACCACCGTTAGTGATAAAGTTCTGAGCCGCCATCATTTCCTGGAATTCTTCGAGGATTGTATCCTTTACTTCAGAATCGACGGTTTCAAGACGGGCAATTTCAAAAGTAAGACTTTCGATTTCGTCTTCACGCAGATGCTTGAAAATTTCAGAAGAAAGCTCTGAACCAAGCGATACGAGAAAAATGGCTGCCTTCTGTCGGCCGTTAAGGTTCTTAAAATCCTTATTTTTCTTTGAGCCGCCGCCCGAAGATGAATGTTTTGATTTAGCATCTGCCATTTTTTATTCCTCCGACAACCAAGTTCTGATAAGCTGAGCAACGTCTTCAGGATGTTCTTTAGCGGCTGTAATAGCGCTTTCTTGAAGTTCCTGCTTATGTCTGTCTTCTACAGACATTGTAACATTAACATCGGCATTTTCTGCCTGCCAGATAATCTTTTCACGTTCAAGCTGCTGCTGGCGAAGTGTTTCTTCTTCCCGCAATCGCTTCTTTCGCTCCATTTCCTTGATGATGAAACGGACTACAATGAAAGCGATAAGAACAGCAACAATACCGATAAGAACATAGAAAATAACTTTCTTTGTATTTTTTGCCCTAAGATAGGCCGCATCCTCATCCTTGAACTGCTTTGATCTGTCGTATTTTACAGGAACGACTTCTACAAAGTCTCCCCTAAGTTCGTCATATCCGATTGCACCCTTGATAAGTCGGGTTGCATTTGCAATATCATCTTCAGTAAGCGGAACGAAATGTCGTTTTCTCTGCTGATTTTCGATTATGTAATTTCCCTCTTCGTCAAAATCGAATTCCCAGGTTCCGTCGATAGCAACAGAAACCGTTCGTTTTCCAGGTTTTGGATGGACAATCTTATGTGTCTGCTTTGAGTTGAGTGCCTCATTCTTTTTAAGGCTCTTCTCCTCTGATGTAGCGTACATGTTGTTCATATCCGTATAAACAGGAGGATTCTGTCCTTCAACTCCAGCAGGACCTTCAGGATTGATAGGAGAACCGGTCCATTTCTTGCTGATTTCTTCAGAAGAAACCGTGAGGGAGTCCGTAATATCCGAGTCGTCATAAGGCGTATTCGGATTGTCTTTTTTTCGTTCTATAGCTGAATATGTAGTTTCAGAATATTCTTCCTCGCTCATATCCATTTCGATTTTCATATCGATGTTTCTTACTCGATCCGAACTGTATGAATCCTGCAATGAGGCAAGAATCTTTTTTCGACCTTCTTTTTCGAGGTCTGAAATAAGCTTGAGTTCTTTTTTAGTGATGTCAACGCGCTCGATATCAGCCATTCCCTCAAAATCATTCAAGGTAACTCCGGATGTATCGGTGATGGAAACGTTTTCGTCTTTCAAGCCGGCAACAGCCTTTACGATTGTTCTCTGAATGCTCTTGATGGCCTTTTTATTGCTGGCAAAATCGCTGCCCGGTTTAAGGCTCAAAACAACGCTGACTGAAATCGGATCCTGACTTTCTGAATAAACGCTTTTTTTAGGCATTGAGATGATTACGTTTGCATTATCAACATCATCATAAGATTCAATATGATTTTTCAGCTGTGCCTGTACGGAACGCTGAAGGTTTACATCACGTTCGAAATCAGTCGTAGACCATCTTTCCATGTCGAAAAGTACCCATGGATCAAAGTCATCAGTAACGCCCTTTCGGTTCAAGACTGATTTTGCTTTTTTTGCAGTGGTTTTATCCTTTACGACGATAAGACCGGCCGGATTTTTCTGTGCATCAATGTTTTCTTCATTCAAGCACATGATGATTTCATTGGTTTTTTCTTCGCTGAAAGCAGCATTATAGAGAACCGTTTCGGTTGAACGTGTTGAAAGCGTGATTGTTAAGACTAGAGCAACTATGACTACGCCAATAATTGCAAAGAAAATAATTTTTTGACTAAGTTTCCACTTGGACCACAGGTCTTTTATCTGGCCTAAGACCTTTTTGAACCATTCGTTCATTCCCCATCCCTCCCAGAACGAACAATGTTCACATAAGAACATTTTAATACTATATTATAACATACATTATTGAAGATGAGAAGTAGAATGTCAATGAAAATTATTTAATTTTTTTGATATTTTTGGATTATCGGGTAATCGTAATTTCGTTCCAATCCTTGAGCATTCCGTCAATTACTTTTTGAGCAAGACTCAAAGAAAGGCTTGCTTCGGCCATGGCCGTGGTAACTTCGTGAACGTTCACTGATTCCGGATCTACGATGAATTTTTCGGCAATATCAGAAGATGCGTTCTGCTTTCCGTTTACGTACTGCAAGGCTTCGGAAAGATAGCTGGAAAAAGGCTTTTCAACAGAAACATCCTTGGATGGTTTGTTAGAAAAAGGGTTCTGAACCTCTGTAACGCCGCCAACACGGGTAACTTTTCCAACTGGCTGGATTGCAGAACTGCCGATATGAGCAGGATCTGTTCTTAACATTTCAAAATTGCTTGTTATTTCCATAATTTCTCCCCTCCACGTAAGAACAGATTAAATGATTTATCGGCCAATTTCAAGGGCTTTTTGAAACATCTCTTTTGCACCCTGAATTACAGTTGAGTTTGCTTCGTAAGCGCGGCTGGCTGAAATCAAATCAACCATTTCGTTTACGACATTTACGTTAGGATATTCTACATAACCTGCGTGTTCACCAGAAAGGATTGCATCAGGATGTGTAGGATCATAAACAAAACGTCCTTCGCTTTCGTCCTTGTTGATTCTCAAGACTCTAACGCCCTTTCCGACTCCGCCGTCTACGCTTTCTGGAACATAAGGATTTTTCCACTGTGGTTTATCAGAAATCGACTGAAGGATGACAGTACTTCTCTTGAACTTTCCGCCGTCCTGGGTTCTTGTAGTTGTTGCGTTAGCGATATTGTCTGATATTACTTCTGTTCGGAGGCGCTCAACGCTCATTCCGCTTGCTGCTATGTTAATGCTTGTAAAAAGTCCCATTTTCTACTCCTTATTTCAATACGATTTTCATCTGATTAAATTCAAAATTCTGCATCTGAGTTAAAAGCTGATAGTTGAGCTGGATTTTCAAGATGTCCATAGCTTCCTGTTCTGCATCTACGTTATTGCCGTTGGCCTTTGAAGTCGTCGTATAATCAACTACTCTTCTGGCTTCTACTTCACGATAATCGCGAACTGGAGTTTCCTGGAAATGTCGGGAATCTGTTGTCGTGAGCTTGAAAGTGTCTTTTGCTTTGGCTTCTGATTCCAAGGCTCTTTTCAATTCACTTTCAAAATTGACTGATGTTCTTTTAAAGTTTGGAGTACCTGCATTTGCAAGGTTGTTTGCTGAAACTGAATATCGCAACGAACTGACATCCATTGCTCGACTCAGTAAATCTACTGTTTTAGTAAAACTATTCATCTTTTCCTCCGTGAAAACGTTCTGAAATCAAACGTTTTTAAATCCCATACTAATTTTTCGACAGAGGAAAAGACGGACTTTAGAATTTTCTACAAAATATATCGGGAAATATCCTGATTCTGGAAAATTCCTGTAAGTTTCTGATCGACATAGGCTGCATCAATCTTGATTGTCTCGCCCTTATGCTCATCAGCCTCGAAGGAAATGTCTTCGAGAAGGGTTTCCATAATCGTATGAAGTCTACGTGCTCCGATATTTTCGATTCGGCTGTTTACGTCATAGGCGATAAAACTCATACGCTTGATGGCATCTTCAGTGAATTCGAGCTTAACGTCCTCAGTTTCCATCAGGCTGACGTACTGCTTGATGAGGGAATTTTTAGGTTCCTTAAGGATAAGCTCAAAATCATCCGCATTGAGTGATGTAAGCTCAACTCGAAGTGGGAATCGGCCCTGGAGTTCTGCAATGAGGTCGCTCGGTTTTGAAACGCTGAACGCACCGCTTGCAATAAACAAAATGTGGGTCGTGTCGATGACGCCGAATTTTGTATTAACGCTTGAACCTTCAATAATCGGAAGGATGTCGCGCTGAACGCCCTCGCGGCTTACGTCCTGTCCGCCGCCACCGCTTGAAGAAGAAGAATTTGCAATCTTGTCGATTTCGTCGATGAAAATAATTCCCATCTGTTCTACACGGTGCTTTGCGATGTCGGCAACCTTATCCATGTCTACCATGCTGTCCAAAATCTCTTCGGTAAGGATTTTTCGAGCCTCAGCAATCGTAACCATTCTGCGTTTTGAACCTGAACCGTTCATCATCGAAGCAAGGTTCTGCATCGTTGATTCAAGATCTTCGATTGAGCCGCCTGCAAAAATTTCCATCGTCGGAGTTCCGCCACGTCTGCTTACAGTTACTTCAACTTCGCGCTCCTCAAGCTTGCCTTCCCGGAGCATTGTCCTGAATTTTTCACGGGTTGAATTATCCACGGTCTTTTCAGTGCCTGTTGAAGGTGGAACCATGAAAAATCCGTTTCCTGGGATCGGTTTGTCAGAAACGGCAGATTCTGCATCATGCGAAGAGTCAAAAGATGCAGAATCCGGCTTTTTATCAGTTTTTCTATCCTTAGGATTTGAGCCAGGAAGCAAAAGATCGAGAAGCTTTTCCTCAACCTTCTTTTCGGCATCAGCTTTGAGCTGTTCCTGCATCTCCGATTTGACCATCTTGTAGCCAACGCTCATGAGGTCTCGAATCATCGATTCAACGTCACGGCCGACATATCCGACTTCGGTATACTTTGTAGCCTCAACCTTCAAAAAAGGCGCACCGCAAAGTTTTGCAAGACGTCGGGCAATTTCTGTTTTACCGACACCTGTAGGTCCAATCATCAGGATGTTTTTTGGAGCAATTTCATCCCTTATCTCTTCCGGGAGCTTCAGTCGTCGGGTTCTGTTTCGAAGGGCAATGGCGACGGCTTTCTTGGCCTTTTCCTGCCCGATAATATAGTGGTCCAGCTGCTGAACAATCTGTTTTGGAGTAAGTTCCTCAAGGCCTTTTTCGTTTTCACTCATTTTAGTCAAGCTCCTCTACTGTTACGTTCTGGTTTGTATAAATGCAAATTCCACCGGCAATTCTCAAGGAACGCTCTGCAATTTCCTTTGCGCTGAGGTCTGAGCAGTCCAGATAAGCGAGGGCTGCAGAATAGGCATAATTTCCGCCCGAACCGATTGCAATCGCATCATTTTCCGGCTCGATTACGTTTCCATCTCCGCTTATCAGCAAAATTGTGTTTTTATCAGCAACCAAAAGCATTGCCTCAAGTTTCTGAAGCATTCTGTCCGTACGCCATGCCTTTGCAAGCTCAACTGCAGAACGAGTTACATCTCCGCCAAATTCATTTACCTTTGCCTCAAATCGGTCCAAAAGAGTAAATGCATCAGCGACGCTTCCTGCAAAACCGGTCAGGATTTTTCCACCATAGATTTTTCTAACCTTGGTTGCATTGCCCTTGCAGACTGTCTCACCAAGAGTGCACTGACCGTCTCCTGCCATGGCAACTTTTCCGTCTTTTTTAACGGCAATAATCGTAGTACTTCTGATTTTTGGATTACTCATAAAACACCTCTTTAAAAAATATAACTAAAACCGCTTTGAATAGGCAAGAGAAAAAAAATACTGAATTAAAATTTTACTTATATCAAAAATCAATGTATAATTTTAAGAAATCATTAAGAATGGAGTTAATATGAAAAATAAGACCGACAAAAAGAAAAAAACTGGACTATCAAACGTAAAGATGTCCCTGATGATAAAATACGGACTGGGCATTTTAGGTTTTGTAATTGTCCTCAGTACATCAAACATGCTGAATGTCGGTAATGCAATTCTTGAAACCGTAACCGAACGATACGGTTCATCATTATTGACTCTTACAAGCTGTACTACAGCTTCCCTTGCAAATCACCTGGAATACCTGATTTCAGAAATGAAAATCTATGCTGAATCTGATGAAGCAAAAGCCGGCGATGTCGTTAAGACGGTAACATTCATGAGGTCGCATAAAGAACTGAAAAACGCTGAATTCTCTTCATTAGCCTTCGTTGCAGCAGACGGAAGGGCCTATTTTGACAACGGAACACAGACTCCAAGAGGTGAATTTTCAGACATCGACGTACACAAGCAGATAATCGAAAACAATAAGGACCGATATATCGGAAACGCGCTCATGCTTCCTGACAGCAAATCTTCGTTTATTCCTCTCGCCCTTGCAGTTAAAAACCGTAGCGGAGTTCCATACGGATACATGCTCGGTCTTCTTTCTACAGAAATTTTTTCGGCAAACAACTCCCTTTATCGAGAAGGAAAAACAGGTTTTGTTTTCATCACTGATGGAAACGGCACCATTATAGCCCATCCTGATTCGCAATATCTGGACAACAACTTGAGCATCTTCCCGGATGTTAAGGAAAAAGTTTATTCAGAACCTGCCGGTATGAGCATAGCAAAACTTGACGGCAAAAAAGTCATGGTAACACATAACCCTGCAATCAATGCACCATGGACAGTTGGAATCATGATTGACCTTGATGAAGTCCAAAGCTACGCAGGGCGAGGAAGAATGACAGCCGCAGTCGGTGGTATTTGCATGGAAGTTCTGATTTTCATTTCCATAATGATAATTTTCTCAATGATCGTAAAAGGAATCAAAAACGTAAACAGCCAGATTCTCAACCTTACTCTTGGAAACGCAGACCTTACAAAGCACGTTGAAGTTAAATCCCGGGACGAAATCGGAGAACTTGCCATCAACACAAATAAATTCATCGATAAATTCCACGACATCGTCGTTACCATTAAAAATTCTGGTAAGGAAATCGAAGAAGTTGATGATGACCTTCAGGACCAGGTTTCACTTACAAAAAGTTCTGTAAGCGAAGTTAAGGGTTCTGTAAACCTCGTTCGCGAGCAGGTAGAAAAGCAGGTAATCGCAGCCGAAGAATCAGGAGATTCTGCTTCACGAATTTCACAGAACATCATCCATCTTGAAAAAATGATTGAAACACAGGCCGCAAGCGTAGAACAGGCTTCAGCCGCAATTGAAGAAATGATCGGAAACATCCGTTCAGTAGATACTTCGGTTGGAAAAATGAGCGATTCATTCAAGACTCTTCAAAACAACACAAAAATCGGTCAGGAACACAATACTCTCGTATTCAACCTGATCCAAAACATAGCAGATCTTTCAACATCAATGGTTGAAGCAAACGACAGCATTCAGGCAATTGCAGAACAGACAAACCTTCTTGCAATGAATGCCGCAATCGAAGCCGCACATGCAGGTGATGCAGGAAAAGGATTCAGCGTAGTTGCAGATGAAATCAGAAAGCTTGCTGAAACTTCTGCCGAGCAGTCTACAAAAATCGGAAGCGACATTGCAAACATTCAGGAAGGAATCGAAAAGGTTGTTGCTGCCTCGAACGATTCGGACAAGTCATATAAGGACGTATATCAGGGAATTGAAGGAACAAGCCAGCTTGTAAGACAGGTCAAGGGAGCACTCGATGAACAGGAAGAAGGTTCAAAACAGATTCTTCAGGCCCTCGAAGCCATGACAAGTTCAGCGACCGACGTAAAGACTGCCGCAAAGGAAATGACAAGAGGCGGACTTGAAATCAACAGCAACATGGAATCGCTCAAGAATTCTATGATGCACATCGGTTCAGCCATTGCGGATATCGACTCGACAATCCAGCACGTTGATGACGTTGCAACAAAACTTCATGAGGTTTCCGGCGACATGCAGGAATCAACGAAGAAGATCAACAAGGATATCAACAACTTTATCGTATAAAACTAGTCTTTTTTGCCGCTGTGAGGATGAGCCTGCTCGTAGGCCTTTTTGATCGACTCAGTCGTTACATGAGTGTAGCGCTGGGTCGTAGAAATCGAAGAGTGCCCGAGCATTTCCTGCACTACCCTTATGTCCGCGCCGTTTGAAAGCATTGTCGTGGCAAAGGTGTGACGGAAAGCATGAGGAAAAAGATTTTTTCCGATACCGTCCTTATCCGTAGAATACCTTGTGATGATGAAGCGGATTCCACGTGGCGAAAGCCTTGTTCCCCGCTGATTTACAAAAAGAAAATCCGAAGGCAAAAATTTTGTAAGCTTAAAGCGCAAAGCCCGGCTTTCAAGATAATCATTGAATTTTTGAATTGCTTCCGAACTGAAAAACACCCTGCGGTCCTTATTGCCCTTTCCACGAACCACAGCTGAAGTTTTATCATGACTGAGGTCAGAAAAACGCAGGCTTGAAAGCTCGCTTACACGACAGCCTGATGTAAACAGCATCAAAAAAAGTGCCTGGTCACGCTCTTCCCACAAAAGTTCATGCTCCTCAGGTTGAGCGCACATTTTGGAAAGCTCTGATTTTGTAAGATATGTCGGAAGTTTTTTTGAATTTTTAAGCGTATGAACCTGAAGCGCAACATTTTTTTGAACATAGCCGAATTTCTTGCAGTATAAAAAAAACGAACGAAGGCTGGAAATAAACTGATTTATTGATGCAGGATCTTTTTTTTCACGGTTCAGGCGGGCAATTGCCATACGCAAATCCTGTTCAGAAACAGAATCCACGCAGACTTTTTCGTCGGATCTGAGCTCCCGGACGCTTTCTGAAAGATATTCCAGATTGCGTCTGTAGGCATTTACGGTGTTTTGCGAATACGACTTTATGCTGTCGATGTACACGAGAAAATCCTGTATGCATTCATCGAGCAGCATTTTTTTATTTTCAGTCGTTTGTATCGGTTGCAAAAACCTCTTCTCCTTCCTTGTCTTCGGCGGTGTGCAGGTAATCACAATCCGGATTTATGCAGGCCTTGTAATTGCCGTTTTTCTTGTCGTATTTTTCAACAAGGAACCATCCGCACTTAGGACAATTCTGATTGATTGGCTTGAAGTGGCTGATGAAGTCGCATTCAGGATGATTCGTACATCCGTAGAACTCTTTTCCTCGACCACGTGATTTTCTGGCAACGATTTCGCCACCACAACCAGGTCTCGGGCACTTTGCAAGCGGAATCGATCTTGTGTTGTGGCACTCAGGGAATCCTGAACATGCCAAAAAGTAGCCGAATCGACCAAGCTTTTTAACCATCGGTTTTCCGCAAAGTTCGCAGATTTTATCTGTAGGTTCATCCAAAGAACCCTTGTAGCTTTCAAGACTGGTCATCAGTTCATCTACGTGTTCCTTGAACGGAAAATAGAATTCCTTCATCATGTCAGGCCATTCGAACTTGTCTTCTTCTACCAAGTCAAGTTTATTTTCCATGTCGGCAGTAAATGTTTCGTTGATGATGTCTGGGAAACTTTCAACAAGGATTTTGTAGATCATTTTTCCAAGAGCCGTAGGAACGAGCTGCTTGTTGTTACGGGTAACGTAATATCGTTCAAGCAATACAGAAATGATCGGCGCATAAGTTGATGGTCGACCTATTCCCTTTTCTTCAAGCACTTTTACGATCGAAGCATCCGTATAACGGGCTGGTCCTGAAGTAAAATGCTGTTCAGGGAAGAATTTTTCTACGCTGAGTTTTTCCCCAATTTTAAGGTTAGGAACAGAACCTGATGTATCTTCTTTTGATGAAAGAAGTTTGATGGCCTTGTAAAAACCTTTTTCAATGAGTTTGCTTCCAGAAAGTCGGAAAATTGCATTATCTGCCTGGATATCAACGCTTACAGTCTTGCTTTTTGCATTGTTCATCTGACTTGAAACGAACCGTTCCCAAATAATCGAATAAAGACGGAATTGGTCTCTGGTAAGAGATTCTTTTACGCTTTCCGGAGTATATGTAACGTATGTCGGACGGATTGCTTCATGCGCGTCCTGGGCCTTTTTTCCAACAGCATATTCAATCGGTTTTTCCGGCATCTGTCCGTCGTAATTTTCAGCAATGAATTTTCGAACGTCATCGAGGGCCACATTTGAAATACGAACTGAGTCTGTTCGCATGTAAGTGATAAGACCTACACGATTAGATCCGATATTGATACCTTCATAGAGCTGCTGGGCAACCTGCATTGTCTTTTTTGAAGTAAAGCCAAGCTTGTTTGCAGCGGCCTGCTGTAATTTTGATGTCGTAAAAGGAGCCTTTGGACGGATAGTCTTTTCAGATTCCTTGATGTCTACAACCACGCATTCTGAACCAGAAATCTTTGCAATAATGTCGTTTACGCTCTTTTCATTCTTAAGTTCCGGCTTTTTTCCGTCATACTGAACGAGCTGTGAATGAAGGATTGTCTTTCCCTTTGAAAAATCAGCATCCAGCGTCCAATATTCATCTGGAATGAATTCTTCAACTTCTTTCTCTCGCTCACAGATAAGCCTGAGTGCAACAGACTGTACGCGTCCTGCAGAAAGTCCGTTCTTAACTTTTTTCCACAAAAGTGGTGAAAGGTTATAACCTACAAGTCGGTCCAAGACACGACGTGCTTTCTGAGCATTTACCTTAGATTCCTGAATTTCATGCGGATTTTTAACGGCTTCTGTAATTGCGCCTGGTGTAATTTCGTTGAACACGATTCGTTTGATTGAAGCACTGGTCTTGTCCTGCAAGGCTCGGTTCAAGTGCCATGCAATAGCCTCTCCTTCGCGGTCGTTATCACTTGCGAGCAGAACGGCTGTTGATTTTTTAGCTTCTTTCTGCAAATCTTTCAAAATTTTCGCTCTACCGCGAACCGTAATATATTCTGGCTGGAAGTTATTTTCTACATCAACTGCGATTCTTGATTTTGGCAAATCAATAAGATGTCCCATTGAAGCCCGGACCGTATATCCAGGTCCAAGATACTTTTCGATTGTTTTTGCCTTGGCAGGAGACTCTACGATAATTAAAGTTTGATTTTTTGCTTTTGTACTTTTTGAAGTTTTCTTTTTTTCTGATGTTTGAGCCATAAAACCCTCTATATAAAACCTACTTAAATTTTAAACATTATATTCAATTAAACAATGCTTTTAAAAGTTCGTCAACACTATCTACAACATTTGCGCCATCTTCTACATAAGAAGAAACTCGTTGAATTTTCATCGCGTTTGCCATCCTGGCACTTTTATTTTTCAAATACTCATCGCCAAGTTTTTTGTCCATTTCAACCGCGTTCGTATGGAAAAACAGGTCGCGGTTTTGTTCTATGGCAAAATCGGCGGTAATCAACGAGCCTGATTTTGGCGGCGCTTCCATTACGACAACACCCTGCGAAAGGCCTGATATGATTCGGTTTCGCTGGGGAAAACGATATTTCAAAGGAGCTTCCATCGGAGGATGTTCACTTATGATTACTCCGCCCTTTTCTAAAATTGCGGCCGCAAGCTTTACGTTGTTTCTCGGATAGATTTCATCAACTCCGCATGCAAGAACCGCAATCGTTTTCCCATCTGAAAGGGTTCCGGTGTGAGAAGCCGTATCTATTCCGTTGGCAAGCCCTGAAATAACAACAAAACCGCGACGGCACAGCTGAGATGAAAAGTCCCTGGTAATTCGGGCACCCTCTGCTGAGCAATGGCGGCTTCCAACCATGGCGATTGAAGGCAAATTCAAAAGACCCTTATCTCCACGATAAAAAATCATATAGGGGCAGTCGTAAATCTGCTTTAAAATTGCCGGAAAATCAGGATCTGAATAATGAATCGCGCCAATTCCTAGCTGCTTCATCAGGGCAAAATCCCGGTTCACGATTCCTGTAAGATTCAAGAACGGAAAAATCTTTGTCTTTAAAACCCTGCCGACAGCGAGTTCCAGCTGCGAAAGAGAAAGACAGGCAAGTTCTTCAACGCTTGAAAACTTTTTTTCAAGCAAAAGCTTTTCTTCAAGAGTCAAAAATTCAAATAAAGACAGTGCAATGCGGAGCCGTAGTTTTTCGTCCATATCCTAGTTGTACATCGTCTCCAAAACCTGAGCCTTGAGGTTGGCAGCTTCAGCCTTCCTGATTTCAGATTTGGTCACCTTTATGATGTCGTCGTAAATTTCAACGGCTCTTTCAAAATCATACTGAGTATAGTAAGCACGAGCCAGAAGAAGCATGGCATCAGTATTTTTAGTGTCGATTGTAAGCAGCTTTTCAAGATACGGTATAGCCTTTTCACTTTCATCAAGTTCAAGGATGTAGAGGACTGAAATTCCGTACATAGGGCGTGTAAACCTGCCGTCAATCTTTATGGCCTGTTTATATGCGCTTTCTGCAAGCCTGTAATAGTTCATTTTCTGACTGTTGTAGCCAGTTCCTTCATAATCGAGGGAGCTTTGAGCCATAAAGCCCGCACAAACACCGACCCAATAATAAAGATTCTGATTTGTAGGATAAAATTCGATGGCCTTCTGATAATTTTTAAGCGCTTCTCCGTACATTTTTCTGTCCAGATAGCGGGAAGCAATCATTTTATACCATACGCCGATCTGAGCATTTGCTGAAGTTACGTCTTCAACACGCTGGCTGTACTTTTGGATTGCATCTTCAAGTTCTTCTACGGTTGTAGGACTTGAAACTCCGGTTTCCATCTCCTGGAGCCGGTGAAGCTGCTTGTTTGACATCTTGCACGAAGAAAAAATCAGGATGACGGCAAGCAAGCTAAAAACTAAATATTTACCTTTCATAAATTCCACCTTATTTAAATTATATACCGAATATTTATTTTTGAAGTGAAAAAATTCTCAAATTGATGAAAATTACTGATCTTTTTTTGAAAGAACATCATTATCGATGAACTCGGAATGAAAGGACTTCAAAGCCTGCTCATCAACGTGGGTGTAAATCTGTGTCGTCGAAAGATCCGAATGGCCCAAAAGTTCCTGAACGGTCCTCAAGTCTGCTCCACCAGAAAGAAGATGAGTCGCAAACGAATGGCGCAACGTATGGACCTTGGAATCAATTCCGCTCAACTGTTCGATTTCCTGAAATCTTTTCCAGATTCCCTTTCTGGACAAAACCTCTCCACGATAATTTACGTAGACATAGGGTACATTTTTAGATCCGACAATTGACGGCCTTACTTCAAGCCATTTTTCAAGCCAGAATCGGGCATCGTAACCGAACGGAATAATTCTTTCCTTGCTGCCCTTTCCATTTACAAGAATCAATCCTTCATCAAAATGAACGTTTGCAAGTTCAAGGGAAGAAGCCTCACTGATTCGAAGTCCGCACGAATAAATCATTTCAAAAAGGGATCGGTCCCGGATTCCCAAGGGATTTGTCGTATCAATTACAGAAAGAAGAGAATCAACCTGTTCAACAGATAAAACCTTTGGAACTGCGTGTGCAAGTTTTGGCTTATCAACGTCGAGGACGAAGTTTTCGCTCCAAATTCCGACTCTGACAAGAAAGTCGCCGAAGGAGCGCATCGCAGAAATGTCTTTTGCAAGTGTTAGGGAATTGATGCCCTGAGTCTGCCTTGTCACAAAAAACAGAATCAAGTCCTGTAAATTGAAGGCCTGAACTGTTTTGTTTTGTGACTGGGCATAGAGCAAAAATGCCTCGATAGAAAAATAATAGGTCTGGCAAGTTAGGGAAGCCTTTCCTTCAATCGAAATCAATTCTGAATAAAATGACTCGAGAAGCCTTTTATTTTCTACCGAAAGCTTTTCAGTTTTCTTTTCCATTCTTTCTAAAGAATGCAGGAATCATAAGCTCGTCGCTCAAAGAAGTTGAACTTGACGAGAAAGTACTTTTTTGGGTATTACCCTGATAAGAATTCCAGTCTTTTATGGAAATATAGTTGCTGTCTTCTTTCTTTTCATCTCCGGCAGAAGCATCTGCTTTTGAAGAAGAAGGAATGTTGAAATCCATCTTGAGTTCTTCAACCGGTTTTTTAGTCTCTTTTGGAGTTTCATTTGACTGAAAACCTGTTGCAATTACAGAAACCTGAACTGCGTCGCCCATTTTCTGGTCTACAACATGACCGTAAATTACAAGAACGTCCGGGTCAGCACTGGTTCTGATGATGTTGATGATTTCTTCAGTTTCAAGCATTGAGAAATCTTCGCCGCTGCAAATATTAACAAGAATATTTTTAGAACCATCGATTCTGGTATCTTCAAGAAGAGGATTGTTGATTGCTGCAGTTGCCGCATCAACGGCTCTGTTTTCACCTTCACCGGTTCCGACACCAAGAACTGCATCGCCCTTGCCTTTCATTGTCGTTCGGACATCTGCAAAGTCGATGTTGATGTCACCAGTCTGAGTAATCAAATCTGAGACGGCCTGAACACCCTGGCTCAAAACATTGTCGGCAATCAAGAAAGCCTGATGAACCGAAGTCTTTTTATCAACAATTTTCAAAAGGTTCTGATTTGGAATTACGATAAGTGTATCAACCTGTTCCTGAAGTTTTCGTATTCCTTCTTCAGCAAGGGCCATTTTTCGATTACCTTCAAAACCAAATGGCTTTGTTACGATGGCAACAGTCAAGGCACCCTGCTCTTTAGCGATTCGTGCTACGACAGGAGCTGAACCTGTACCGGTTCCACCGCCCATTCCGGCAGTAATGAAAACCATATCGGCACCGTGCAAAATGTTTGCGATGCTGTCTGCGTCTTCTTCTGCAGCCTGTTCTCCGACTTCAGGATTTCCGCCGGCACCAAGACCGCCGGTCAATTTTGTTCCAATAACGATTTTATTTTCGGCTCGAGAAGATTTAAGAGCCTGCTTGTCGGTGTTTACTACGATAAATTCAACACCCTGCAATTGCGAAGAAATCATTCGGTTCACAGCATTTGAACCGCCTCCGCCGCATCCAATAACTTTAATAACTGTAGGACTAGCAGGTGAAATCTGCTCGTCGTCAGTTACAGAAAAATCCATCATTTTTTCCCACCCCCAGAAAAAACTACTTTCTATTATAATTTATTTTCAGCAAATTTCAATATATCAGACCGAGCAGATATTAAAAAAAGTCCTTGAAAAAGTTCTTCAACGCATCTTTTACGCCGTGTTTTTTGTCAGAACTGCCCTTTTCATCAGAATCAGGTGAATTTTTGCTCTGTTCAACGCTTGCAAGAGCAAGACCTGTTGCCGTAGCAAAGGCCGCACTTCTGTATTCTTCCACGATTCCGCCGTGATTTGCAGGCAAACCGATACGAACGGCTTCCATTCCGAAAACGCTCGAAGTAAGCTCGATGATACCGCTCATTCTTGCTCCACCTCCAACAAGAACGATGTTACCTGAGAGTTTTCTTCCCTGTATCTTTGAATATACTTTTTCGCGTACAAACTGAAGGATTTCTTCAACACGAGGCTGAATTATCTGGCAGAACTGTCTTCTTGAAACTGAAAATGGAGGTCTTCCACCGACACCCGGCAAAAGAATTTCCGAGTCTTCTACGAGAAGGTTGCTCCAGCAGCAGCCGTCAGATATCTTTTTCTTTTCAGCATTGTCCATGCCGATTCCCAAAACCTGTGAAATGTCGCTTGTAACGATGTTTCCGCCGATTGGGATTGAGTCCGTGCAGACTGGTGCGCCATCAGCAATTACGATGACGTCCGTTGTTCCGCCGCCCAAATCTATCAAAATCGAACCGAGGTCCTTTTCTTCTTCTGTCAAAACTGACTGAGCGCAGGCAAGTGTCTTGAGCATTACGCCGTCAATCTGATAGCCGGCGCGGCTTGCGCATTTGAAAATATTCTGCATTGTGGTAATCATTGCAGTGATGATATGAACTTCTACTTCAAGTCGGACACCGATCATATCGATTGGATTTTTTGTCCTCTGAACCTGATCTACGATATAAACCTGAGGAACTACGTGAAGAATCTGTCTATCCAATGGAACTGAAATAGATCTGGCCGATTCAATTACCCTGTCGATGTCCTGCTGATTGATTTCCCGGTTGCCCTTTCCACGGTTAGTGATGGCAACAAGACCTTTAGAATTAAGGCTTCCAATCTGGTTTCCGCCGATTCCGGCATAGCAGGAAGTAACTTCGACTCCGGCCATATTTTCTGCTTTTTCGATGGCTGAACGTACAGCCTTAATTGTTGCCTCGATATTTACGATTACACCACGACTCAATCCTGTCGAAGGAGCTTCGCCCACTCCGATAATCTCAAATTCACCATTTTCATCATAATCACCGATTACAACACGAACATTGCAAGTTCCAATATCAAGTCCGACAAACAAATTACTCACTTTATCCACCACCCAATTTTATCGATAAGAAATTGAACCATAACGCAAATCAACAACAGAAACCTTTGTCTGAATTGAATCAAGAACGTCCAACATTACCATCATATACTGAAGGGTTTCTTCATTCAAGGTTCTGTCGATTAAAACTTTCACATGTGAATTTGTAGGATACAGTTCAAGTTCGAAACTGCCATAGTCTTTTGCAATAATTTTAATCTCTGATACGTTAGCAAAATATCCTGGATTTTTTTCGTAAATCGTTGAAATCTGCTCCATAAGCGGTCTAAGTTTTGCATTTAATCTCATCCCCTCACTGATACTTTCAAATGTCAAACCTGAAATTACAGGAACGTTTTCTTTTGGCATTCCGCGGTTTACTGCGAAAATTACGCCATTTTTATCAATCTGAACAGGCACTGTTTTTCCTGCAACTTTTGCGAGTGTTACAGCAGCTGCTTTTCTTTCCACGATATTGATTTTAACCTGATCAGGAAAATGTTTTTCAATCGTTACGTTTTCGATTACTGCATTGCTTGCAAGAGAAGTTGCGGCAGCGGCCGAATTGAAGCTGACCCAGGTAACTTTTGGAGAAATCTTAAGATAATTATTGATTTGCTGCGGTGTAAAAGTCTCAAGACCTGTGTAGGTAATTTTAACCGGTGCAAGACATGGCATAAGAACCGTGTAGATAAGTACTTCAAGAACAATCATCACTACCAAAGCGATGACAAGAAACTTCAGGATTTTAGTTCTGTCTGACTTGCTCTTGTTCTTTTTTTCTACAGTTTTAAAATTCTCATTCATGCAATAGTATCCATCCATGATATTACTCATAATCATCCGACTCCAAACTTTTATTATCAAATTTTGAAATATTTATTACGACGCCACACATCAGCAGCGTTACAAGCAAAGAAGATCCTCCTGAAGAAAAAAACGGAAGTGGAATTCCAGTAGCAGGCAAAGCTCCGACTACAACACCGCAGTTGAAAAGGATCTGCAAAACAAGGCAGGTAACGATTCCAAAAGCAGCGTAACTTCTGCATTTTTCCTTGCATCGAAAAGCTATAAGATAGCCTCGATATGCAAAAAACAAAACCAGGGCAAAGAAAATCAAAACCCCGAAAAAGCCCATTGCTTCTGCCCATCCGGCAAAAACAAAGTCTGACTGAGATTCCGGTACCGAAGCAATCCTCTTAAGGCCGGAACCGAAACCTTCTCCAAAAAACCGGCCGCTTGAAATAGCCCTTTCAGCGGCATTTACCTGATAGTTTATTCCGTGGGAATATTTTTCAGGATTAAAAAAAGCAATCAATCTGTTTACACGATAGGCTTTCGTAAAAATAAACAGAACCACAATCGGCAGCATGAAAATACAGAAACTTACGAACCAGGTAATTTTCACTCCTGCCATAAAAAACATAATCAATCCAACCAGCATGATGAAAAATGCCGTTGAAAAGTCATTCTGCAAAAATACAACAAGAACGAATCAGTAAAAAATTGATGGATGAAGAAAAGTGAACTTCAAGAAGATAAAACCTAGTCATGTATTTGCTGAAAAGTCTCTCAATTCACATCACGCTGACGTTGGTTTTGTCGTAGCCATCATCCTGCTTTCAGGACTTGGTCTTGTATCACTTTTTATTTCTTCTGCAAACTACGCGCAGATGCAGTTCGGTTCTGCCTTTTACTTTGTAAAAAGACAGTTCATCTCATTTGCAGTAGGATTTGTACTTCTGGCAATCACTTCTATCGTGAATTTTGATTTCATCAGAAAGTGCCTGCCGATCATTTACATTGGAACTTTCATCCTTTGTATTTTGACATTCATACCTGGAATTGCTTCACCTAGAAATGAAGCTCACCGATGGATAAAGTTTCCGCTTATCGGAACTTTTCAGCCTTCGGAACTTGCCAAGTTTGCAGTAATCATGTTCCTTGCAAACTGGTTTGAAAAGAACGGCGACAGAATGAACGACGGTTCGTTTTATATCGTTCAGGTGGTTCTTGGACTTTTCTGTTTCGTTCTTGTTGTATTTTTGCAGAATGACTTTTCAACGGCATTTTTCATCATGCTGGTTGGATTGATTATGTTTTTTATGGCAG
>JAILRX010000160.1 GCA_024697985.1 Treponemataceae bacterium
AGGCGCATAAGGAGAGTCGACTCGCGCATATTCTGGAGTCGACTCGAGGTCGAGTCGACTCGCGACTCAGTGGAGTCGACTCGCAGTCGGGATCCGACTTTTTAACCCTAACTTTGTCGTTTCGAAAACACTTCTTTCTCAGCCGCCACTGTTCACAAGCCCTAGAGCCGACTCCTAGGTCGTCCCCGGTCGTCCCAAAGGCCTTTTCCCGTCGATTTTTCACCGTCCCTTAGGGTTTTCCTCCCTTCCTAGGTCGTCCCCGGTCGTTCCCAAGCCTTCTCCGTCGACCTTTCACCATCCTTTAGGTTTTCATCCCGTTCTAGGTCATTATGCCGCGTAAAACCGTAGTCCGGAAGAGGTCCCGACCCGAGGCCGGTCCCGAGAGGCGCTCCAAGGCTCGGCACGATCCCGCGAGGCAACAACCTCCGGCTCGTTCCCCGCCGAGGGCGGTTCCCGCGAGGCCGTGCGCCGGGAAGGCCGTCACCACCGGGAGATATGTCGATTTCGACTATCTCTCCCGGGAGGGTTTCACCATAGGTGAGAGATTGCGTGTCCAGGGCTTAGAGTATTTCCTCACATTAGATCTCCCAACTTACCCTGAATTAGTTAGAGAGTTTTACGGTACCGTCCATCGGGGAGATGGGGGTATCGAGGGCACGGTAGCCGGTGTCCCTCTGTTCGTTACGGAGGATCTTATTGCCCACATCCTCCACCTTCCACAAGTAGGGGTGGCTCCCACACACCCCGAGGACAGGACTGAGGCCCTTACGGCCATACTAGGATATCCTCCTCAGTCCCCTTTAGACGAGGTATCCGCTAGCTCACTTCCTATTGAGGTGCGGATCCTCCTGAGTATTTTGTCTAGGTCCATTTTCCCGAAGACTGGCCGCTTCGATTTTGTGTCTGAGAGGGACCTCGCCCTTATGTTTTATATTCTTCAGGACACCCCAATCAACTTCCCCAAACTCATTTATAGATATCTGTGTGAGCCCCTAGATAGACCTAGGCTCACCCTCCCCTACGGTATGATGTTCACTCTGTTGTTTAGGGAGTACGAGATTCCCATTCCTGAGGGGGAACCCTCTAAGGCGTTGCGATGGACTGATCGCATGCGTCCGGGGACCCTACACAGGATGGGGTTTCGGAAGGTAGAGGGAACATGGGTTAGGAAGTCATCCACCTCCACACATACCTCCAGACACTCTCCTAGCCCTGAGCCAGATTCTGACTATCCTGACTTTCCCTCCACTTCTGCTCCTACCACCTCAGCCGGACCTTCCTCCTCAGCTCCACCACCTATGGAGGTCCGGATCGCTCCTGAGCAGCTCCTGGAGTTGCGGCAGGAGATTGTTAGAGACCTGCGAGATGAGCTACTTCGGGAGCTCCGAGGTTCAGTGCCAGCTCCCACTCCTGCACCCACATCTTCTGAGTTGGTCCCTTCCTTGACAGCCGTGACTGACATGACGGCCCATGTACGGGAAGAGATCTACAATGTCCGGAGTTTGGTCCAGGCTCAGTTCTCCAGTATGAGTGAGGTCACGGGCATCACTCGGAAGATGCGCGATGACATCCGGAAGGACATGAGCACCACTACTCAGGGGGCAGAGCGCTTGGCGAATGTGCTCATCGACAAGCTGGACACACTTCAGAAGTCGGTGACCGAGCTCGACACGATGCATAGCAGGGCCACCTCGGCCATCATCCGCCAGCTAGAGCACGTCACCAATGCGGTCCAAGCACTTGCTGACCGCATGCCTCGGGGAGCCACATCCTCTTCGAGGAAGCCCTAGATATCGTTTTTTATTTTGACATGTACTGTTTTGCTTTACTTATTGTATTGATGTGTATGTAAATACATTTTAGAATACAATAAGTAAAGCAAAAAAGTACATGTCAAAATAACACAAAATGATCTAAGGCTTCCTCGAGGAGGATGCGGGTCCCCGAGGCATGCGCTCTGCAAGTAGTGTGACTGCATTGGTGACGTGCTCGAGCTGTCGGATAATGGCCGAGGTGGCCCTGCTATGTGTCGTATCGAGCTCGGTCACCGACTTCTGAAGTGTGTCCAGCTTGTCGATGAGCACATTC
>JAILRX010000166.1 GCA_024697985.1 Treponemataceae bacterium
AACTTTCAAGCTTCCTTTTGGACTTGCGATTCCTATTATAGGAATAATTGGAAATACTTTTATGATCTGGAATGTTGAACCGGATTTTAATACAAAGATGAAGATTTATGCTGTATTTGGAATTGTAACATTACTTCTTGCGATTTACGCTTTCTTCTGGTGTAAATACAAGATTAAAAGGCCAATGTTCAAGCCTTATTCAATCAAAGAAGTTGTTGCCATGGATTCAGATCTTTACCAGATCCGCCATTATCCAGCACTTGCAAAAAAACTTCATATCGAAGCAGAACCTGATGTTGTACCGGTTTCTCCTGAAACGAACACCGGCACAAGACCAGAATAAAAAAATGTGAAAAAAACTCCTTGGATTTAGTGTTCAAGGAGTTTTTTTTCTGGGTTAATCGGCTTCGCCCCCCCCCTAGCCTGGAAAACTAAATGCTCTTGGTTCTTTCCCAGCCGTCGCCGGCATCAGTTTCGTGTCTTACAAAAAGAAAATCGCAGAAATCACCGCCCTGACACAAAGTCTTGGTTCTGATGAAGTCCGTATAATGAAGTTCTCCGTAATTGATGATGTCAGCGTGGCAGCACATAGCTCCAAGTTTCAAAAGATTACGCTTTCCAAGAATCTGAGCGTAAATGCACTGGTTGCATTCAAAATGAAATTCGTTTTTTCCATCAGTATCATTGTGCCAGGTGTATTTCCAGCCGATTCCTGATTTTTTGCTGAATCCAAGAGGAACAACCTTTTTCATAAGGGACATAAAAAAGCCTTTTTTTGAAAGCTTCTGCATTCCACTTGGGTCAAGGAATTTCCACATTTCTTCGGAAACGATTTTGTAAGCTTCTTCTTCGGTTTTTCCGTGTTTTTGAAGGCATTCATACATCGAGATTGATGTAAGAATCTGAGCCATGTGCTCGTAATTGCCTTTATCGCAGTAATACTTTTCTTCTTCGATAAGTTCGTTCATCCTTGAATAAATGTCTTTTTTCAAATCTTCAGGGAGTGTCGGAAAAAAGTTCTGATAACGACTGATTTTTACTAATTGTTCTGGTGCATAATTTTTCATGTAAAACCTCTAATGCATTATATCACCTAGTAAAATCATGTGTCACGAAAAAATTAGCATTTGCTAACTAGTTTTTTTTCCTGTTGTAGACAAAATTTACCACAGCCATTGCGATGATTATGAGGTAGCCTGCAAAACTCAGCAGGTCCGGAACCTGACCGAACACGAAAAATCCGAGCGCGGCTGAAAAGATTATCTGAGAATAGTCGTAAATCGAAATTTTGGAAGCCGGAGCGTGAAAATAGGCTGCCGTTATCGTAAACTGGCCACCGGCGGCGCAAACACCGGAAAGCAGAAGGAAAAGCCACTGCTGATAAGTCATCGGATTGAAATTGAAAATCATGTAAGGAACAGACGCGAGCATCGAGAAAAGCGAAAAGAACAGGACTATGAGCTTACCGTTACAGCCAAGGGTACTGAGTTTTCGGACACAGGCGTATGCAAAACCTGCCCCGATTCCGCCCAAAAGGCCGGCCAGAGTCGGAACCATCTGCGTGAAATTCAGGCTCGGTTTTACGACAAGAAGGGCACCGCAAAAGGCACAGATGATCGCAATCAAAGGGAGCGGCCTGATTTTTTCCTTCAACAAAAGAAAACTGAAAAGAATCGTGAAAAACGGCGCCATTTTGTTAAGAATGGCCGCGTCGGAAAGAATCAGATGGTCGACAGCATAAAAGTTTGCAAAAATTCCAATCGTGCCTGCAATCGAGCGCAGGAAAAGAAAAAGAAGGGCGCCTTTTGGAATGGCAACTGATGAGCGGCCGTTTTTTCTGACATCAATCAGAATGCTTACAAGTGCAATCAAAAAAGCAACTGCATTTCTGAAAAAGGCTTTCTGAACGAAGAAAATATCACCTGCAAGACGCACGAAAAGCGCCATCAGTGCAAAAAACAGAGCGGAAAGGATTATAAAAAAGATGCCTTTTGAAGTATCAGAAATTTTCTTCATATATAATTATGATAACATTTCTTTACGGATTGCGAAACTAGTATTATAATTCAATAACTTGTGAAAAGCGAAAATAACAGAATACACATCTATTCGATGAAAACCGCCTACCTTCTCGCAACAGTTATCATAGTGATAATGCTTTTGCTCCAGTTTTGTATTTTTTCAGTACAAGAGCAGTATGTTCCGATTCCCGGAAGGGCTATGGAACGGGTAAAAGTAGTCTTGAATTTCATCAGAATAGCTCCTTGGTTTAAAATTTATTTCATCAAAAGAGATTCATTTATGCAGAAAGATTCGTATTCTTCCTCTTTCAATGGAAAATCCCATGTTCCTGCATAATGAATTATGTTTCCTCCAAATCCGGTCTTGAAAATGTAAAGACCAGCCATCGAAGAATTCTTATCATTTGTGGGAGGGATTCCCATAAAGTCGTATTTTGTACAGCCTTGGGAACGGGCAAAACGTATCACTTCCCACTGAAGTCCATAATTTGGCATGCATTCCCTCATCATAAGGCTGCTGGCAGCATACATGTAATAGGCATTTGATCCGCAGATTGCAAGGATCAGGCCGCTAAGTAAAATCCCTTCTTTTTTGGCCGTAAAAAGATAGAATTTTGGAGGCGGAACCTGAGCATCCAGGGGAACCAGGCCTTTTTCAAAAAATTTATCTTCTTTAGGTTTCAGGAAATCCCTGTTTAATTTGAAGAGTTTTTCAAAATAGGAATAGTCTTCGCAGTAAAAGCCCTTTCTGTGCGCCGTATCACTATAGATGTCATACATTTTACCAAGCTCATCAAAAAGTTCAGGACTTTGAGCATCATAAATTGAAAAAACGACATTTTCCCGATAGGCCCTTCTTATCGAATTTCGAGTCTGCTGCCTCATATTGAGCAGAATTCGCTGAGGAACCGGGCGAAGATTAAGGATACAAGTTGAACCGCTCAAGTGATTCGAAGGAGCTTTCTTAAAATTATGAAGTTTTGTACCATAATTCATCATAATTTCAAGCATTTCGTTTCTGGCACAAGGATCATCAATTCTCCACGGCAAGTCGTAACGGATAAAAACGATCGATTCAGGAAGTTCCTCTTTCAATGCAAGAGACAGTTCTTCAAGAAAACCGTTTTTATCACACGGAATTACTTTGCCAGTAGGAGAACGTTGGACATAAGCATAAACATATTTCCCGTTAATTTTTCTTAAAAGGACAAGAAAAGGATATGCCACTTCATTTTCATCATCATCCGTAAAAACGACTCTGAAATAAAGCGGTTTCTGTCCATTAATTTCTTTGAATTTTCCCCACATATGGGATTGGAAAAGATTATCTGAAGCAGGAAATAGTTCAGGCTGAATCTTAGATATTGATAACATAATTCAATATCTTCTATTATAATGCTAATATTTAAAGGGTCAAGACGGCAGGGTAAAATCGGCTACTTTTCGTTGACCAGTTTTCCTGTCATGTGTTCAATCGTGAATTCCAGGCACTGAACTCGGCTCAAGGCTGAATCCAACTCCTTTTTCAGATATTCCTTGTCATCAATAAACTTAAAGACAAGATTCGTACAGATTTCTTCGCGTTTTTTGATGTCCTCAACAAGACTGATCCTTCCAAAGACAACAACGCTTTTTATGTTGAGCGCCCAATCGCCTTCTTTAACAAAACCTTTGTCGTAAACACAAAAGCAGGCCTTGTCGCATTTCTTGATTGCATCAATTTTGTGGCCTTCTTTAGCGCAATGGAAATAGATTTTTCCGTCGTTTTCATCATAAAAATGATCCATCGGAATCGAATACGGATAGCCTTCGTCGCCAATAAGCGAAAGCACGCCTCGTTTTTCGTTTTTTAAAATTGCAATACATTCTTCGTTTTCAAGCTGCTGCTTGAATCTTCTCATGGGTCTGAACATGGAAAGGGGCCTCCTGGAAAATACGTTTTTTATCCTATGCCGAATACAACTCTTTCTGAAAATCAATAAAAATATTTCTAATTTCTGGAATACTGCCAAGAACTGCTTTAGCATCGTTTGAAGTACCATACTTGAGTTTTATAAGTTCAGGTAAGTTTTCCATTGAAAGTTCCGTATAACCTCTCTGTATATACTGATGCAAAACAAAGTTTACAAACTCTTTCTGATTTTTATTTAAGTGTGATACTATCTCTGGAAGAACAATTTTAACTCGTTTTTCACGCTCTATTGGATTTTCGTTATATGCCAGATATTCAAGAACATCTAGAAGATCACATTTTTCATAATTAAGCATTTCCTGAACTTTCAGAAGCTTATCTAAAGAAAATCCTTCATGCTCCATTTTTTCAAGTAATGCCAATCTTGTTTCAGGATTCTGCCATTGTTTTCTTAAATCTTCTGCATCACTAAAAAATTTAGGAAGCGTATTTTTATCAACAAGGATATCGGCAAACTCTTTGAGCGTAATCAATTTACCATCATACATTACTCTTTCTTCCCATTGAAAATCCTTCTTAATCTTTGCTTTTCGACCGTCGCTTAATTCAATTTCAATAAGCTCTTTAGGACAAGTACAAGGTAAATTTCCACAGATAGGACACGGTTTGGGAGGACAGATACAAGGACTCTGACCACATATAGGACACTTACGAGGTGTTTTTTTACACTCGCAAGGCCACTTTCCACAGACAGGACATTTCGGATGCTTGTCACATTCACAAGGATATTTTTCACAAATAGGGCAAACAGGATTCGGATTATCCCACTCTTCATCATAAAACTGTTTATGAGCACCGACAAAGTCATAAATGGTGAAGTAATATTTATCGTCAAAAAGACGGGTTCCTCGACCAATAATTTGCTTGAACTCAATCATGTTTGGAACAGGCCGCATCAACACAATATTACGGACATTCTGAGCGTCAACACCGGTAGAAAGTTTTTGCGAAGTTGTCAAAATGGTTGGAATTGTCTTTTCATTATCCTGAAACTTTCGAAGCTGTTCTTCTCCTTCTGCTCCGTCATCTGCAGTTACACGAACACAATAATTTACTCCACGTTTTGCCTGCGAGTTTATCATATCGCGAATCTGCATGGCGTGATTTTGGGTTGCACAGAAAACAATGGCCTTTTCCTCAGGATTTGCACTTTCAAGAAACTCTGCTACACGAAGTTCGTCACGTTCTCGGATTTTGATTTTGCCATGGTAGAAATCTGCTTCAGTGTAAGTTTTTTCCTTGTCTAATAAATCTTCGCCCTGAATAATTTTGTCATCTTCGTTATAAACGTACTCATCAATAATCTGATTTGAACAGCTTTTTACACGGTACGGTGTCAGATATCCATCTTCAATTCCCTGCTTAAGCGAATACTGATAAACAGGTTCTCCAAAATATTTATAAGTGTCGCCATTTATTGTTCGTTTTGGAGTTGCCGTAAGACCAAGCTGATAAGCCGGCTGAAAGTATTCCATCAACTTACGCCATTCACTTTCATCATTTGCACCACCGCGATGACATTCGTCGATTATGATAAAATCAAAGAAGTCCTGAGGGTATTGTTTGTAATATTCCTGAAGGGGAAGGTCTTCCCCTCGCTCCGAAGAGCTAACGCCCTTCTTCGCTACCCCTTCTGCGGGCTCAGACGCCGCCCGCAACGCCCGCTCACCATCTTCTCCATCAGAACCACAAAGCATTGTCTGAAAAATCGTAAAATAAATACTTGCTCCCATCGGAACTTTTCCGCCGTTCTTGCGGATTTCTTTTGGTGTAATTCGGGCAAGTGCATTCTGGTCAAAAGCACCAAAAGCATTAAAGGCCTGATTTGCAAGAATATTTCTGTCTGCTAAAAAGAGGATTCTAGGAAGCCTTCCATTTTCTGCAATGTTCCAGCGAGTCTGCATAAGCTTCCAGCAAATCTGAAAGGCAATATAAGTTTTTCCGGTACCTGTTGCAAGCGTTAAAAGAATACGGTCAACTTTGCGGCTTATTGCATCCAGTACGGCATTAACTGCATTTTCCTGATAGTAGCGCGGCTGTTTTCCACCGTCACGATTGAAAGGTTCAAGATTAAATTTATCTCGCCAGTCATTTTTCTCCGGAAAGGTCAT
>JAILRX010000171.1 GCA_024697985.1 Treponemataceae bacterium
CGAATTTTACGACAGACAGAATGCTCTTCACCGTGTATTGACCTGTTCAGGCTTTTCTAAAGTAAGCGGTTTTTGGACGACAGGCAAAATGCTGATGAAAAACGTTCAGACCGAGCACTATACGACAATAGAAATGACTGAAATTTCCTACAATACAGCCATGGACGACAGCATGTTTACGGTTTCAGCCCTTGAAAACGGAAGGATCAGATGATGAAATCAATGCGTGACTTAAAAAAAGTTCCGCTGATTTTGCTTTGTTTTTGCTGCCTGTTCGTTTCGAATTCGGCTTTTGCTCTTGATGTGGATTTTTCCGGCGCGCTGGAAACAAATTTTGGATTTGCCCTTCCTTACACGGAAAATCCATGGAAAATCGTTGACGGTTCTACGACCGCTTCGGGAAAGCTAGAAGTTTACGGCAGCAACTGTACTGTAAATTTGGACGGATCTTTGACTTTCAATTCACTGGAAGCAGTTTACACTGATAATCTAATTGATTACATTTCAGGCGGCGAGTCCGGTTTTTCAGCCCGCCTGAAAGAAGCTTATTTTGACTACGACGGTTCTTGGTGGGGCTTCAGGGTTGGACGCCAGATTGCGACTTGGGGTGCGGCAGACAGCTTCATCGTTTCGAACGTAATTTGCCCGCAAAACCTTACCAAACTTTCCGGCACTGACATAACGGATACGATGAACGGCATCGATGCAGTAAAAATCAATTTCAGTTATGACTGGTTCAATGCAGATTTATACTGGATCCCATTTTTTACGCCGACTTCACTTCCGCTTTCGAAAAGCAATCTTTTAAACTCGATTTTGATTCCGCAGTCAGTTGATTTGTCGGAAGCAGGCCTTGGTACGGTTGCCATCAATTCGTTTTCAGCTTCTGATATCGACTATCCTGAAGTTGCGATTGAGAACGGCGAATATGCTGCCAAGCTCAGCGTTTATCAAAGCTTTGCTGATTTTTCGCTTTACGGTTTTTACGGATGGGATGACAGTCCGATTGTTTCGTATAAATTCGACCCTACTACAATGAGCATTTCTCTGGAAGGCTCTTACCACAGGCTCGCCATGGTCGCGCTGGACACCTCGATTCCGGCCGGCCCCGTGACGATTCGTGCCGAAGCGGCTTATTTCCCACAGCGCTATTTTGCGACCAAGGCCGAAGACCAGCTGAGCAATCAGTTGACTCAGATGTATACGACCGGTTCCATAGATTACGACTCAGTTGAAACAAGCCAGCAAAACGACCAGTTCGTAGCCGTGGCCGGCCTGGACTGGATGAGCGGCGACTGGACGCTGACGGGACAATATTATGTCGACTTGGTTTTCGGCACCGAAGAAAATCCGACCGACAATCTTGAGCGCGAGTTTTTCGTACACAAAACGTCCGTTTCGATTTCGTACAGCGCGTTCGGCGGCATTCTGGATTTGTCCGTCAGCGGAATCATCGAGTGGAACGATTTTGACAGCGTGGTCATCCCGGAAATTGCGTACAGCATAACGGACGACATTACGCTTTCGCTCAGCGGTTACTTTTTCCAGGCCGGCACGGGCGACGGACTTTACGGCCAGTACTGCGACTTGAGCAGCCTGATGTTAAAAGGTATCTTTTATTTCTGAGCCGCCTCACGATTAGTCTGGCGCACGAAATGCCCGCCTCACGATTAGTCCGGCGCACGAAATGCCTGCCCCACGATTAGTCCGGCGCACGAAATGCCCGCCCCACGATTAGTCTGTCGCACGAAATGCCTGCCACACGATTAGTCTGGCGCACGTTAAACCTGCCAACGCACGGCGCACGACAAAAAAAAGGTGCGAACGGGAAGTTTCCTTCGTAATTCGCACCTTTTCAGCATCGCGCTGGTTTTATACCAAGCTTTATACTTTGAACAAGTCTACCTGATTTCCAATAGTATTGATTTCTTCTTTTACGGTACTTGTAATATTTGAAAGAAGAGAACCAGTTTCATTGATTGTCTTTGTACCGGCATTGATTTCATCCATAGCCTGTTTCAGGCTCAATGAAATGTTCTGCAAATTCTGTACTTCCGAAAGGATGGCCTTGTTTCCGTCTTCCATTTCAGAAGAAGCATTTTTAACTTCGGTACTGCTGTCATTCATGCTGCTGAGGGCGCTTGTAATCTGTTTTGAACCTTCACCCTGTTCCTGCATTGCACCTTTAATCTGATGAACCAAAATATCCGTGTCCTGGATGTCATTTGAAATCAAATTGAAGGTCTGTCCAGTCAATTGAGAAGCCTGAACGACATTTGTGATTGTCTGAGCGATTTTTGTAAGCTCTTCACCAATTTTCTTAGACTGATGGGTTGAGTTTTCGCTCAATTTTCGAATTTCATCAGCAACTACGGCGAATCCCTTTCCGGCATCTCCTGCGTGTGCTGCTTCGATTGCGGCATTCATGGCAAGAAGGTTTGTCTGGCTTGCAATGCTTGAAATTACAAGGTTTGCATCCTGAAGTGTCTTAGACTCGCTCTGAATTTCTTCGAGCAGAACGTTAACATCACCGAGTTTTTTAAGACCGTCTTTAGCATTGTCTTCAAGATTGACGAAAGAATCAGCCATTTTTTCAACTGATTCGGTTACCGAAGAAATATTTCCGATCATCTCTTCGACGGCAGAAGCGGCAAGACTTACGCTTTCAACCTGACCTTCAATCATGTGGTTAAGGCCTCGGATGTTTGCTGCAATCTGGTTTACGGCTCCTGCAGTCTGAGTTACACTCGTTGCCTGCTGATCCATGCCGTTTGTAATGCTTTTGATGTTTGCACTGATCTGCGTGATTGCACTTGTGGTATTCTGTGTTGCTTCATCAAGTGAGTGACCTGAATTTACAAGCTGGTTTTTTGACGACTTAAGCTCCTTCATGATTTCCTGCATTTTTTCAGAGAAGTCGTTGAAGCTGTTAACAACACCTGTAATTTCATTATTCAGTTTTGATTTGATGACAATTCGTTTTGTCAAATCGGCATCACCTTTTGCAATTCCACTGATGGTTGTCTGGACGACATTGAGCGGCTTCAAGAAGAAATAAACGATAAAACCGACAATTGTTGAAATGATGATGATTACGATTGCATTTGTAACGAGCATCTGAGTGCGAAGTCTGATTGAAGTTTCCTTTACCTGCTTGTCATCAATCATGAAACTGAAAACCCATGGTGAACCGCTTACTTTTTGTGAAACGACGAGTGTGTCAGATCCGCGTGCGTTCTTTGCCCAGAAATAAAACAGATCATCAGGATCTTCCAGTGCATGTTTGTTGATGGCTTCCATTGCACGTTTATCGGAATTGATGATGGCAAGGTCGGCTCCCACTGATTCTGGATCACCTGAGGTTGAAATAATCTGTCCGGTCTGAGTCATAAGAAGTCCGATTCCGGTTTCTCCCAACTTAACTCCGCTTACCAGCTGATTGAAAGAGTGCATTTCCATTACGGCACAGAAAAATCCGATGGTTTTTCCGTTTCTTTTGAGGGCGCGGCAAACGTGGATTACAGTTTTACCCGTAGTTTTTGAAGTAACAGGATTGTCGACTGTGGTTTCCCAGCCTAATTCCATGATTTCTTTGAAATAACTTCGTTCTTTTACGACCGTGTGTGATTTGTTGTCGCCGTCAAAATTTCCGTCGGCATCTACGTAGGCAACATAGTCAAAATCTTTTGGTCTGATGTTGCTGTGTTTCTGAAGCCAGGCAACGATCTGTTCGTCGGTGCCGGTTTTTGCGATATCTGCATTTGTGTACGCATAGAGAAGAGAATAATATTCAGAAACTTTTCCGGCCATCAATTCTGCATAGGCCTGGGTCATTTCTGAACATTCTTCCAAATAGCTTTTGGTTGTAGCTTTAGTGGTATTAGAAGCGATGAATAGAATTTGCAAAGCATTTAAGAAAATGATTGTAAAAGCTACTACCATGATGATCAAAGTCGCCAATTTCCACTGACGTTTTTCGGTTTTACCTTTCATTTCAAATATACCTCTATAATTGATGTGTCTTCTATTATAGCACTAAATTATAAGAATGCACTTAGAAAAAAAGTAAATTTTAAAATTGGACGGGCAGCCGGCGATAATCTAGCAGCTGGTGAAAAAAAATGTGATTTCCAAAAAAAAGCACGGCGAAAAACTCGTCGTGCTTTTTGTTCCGGCGCTGTAAATTGCGCGCAAGAAATTTGATCGGCACTGCAAAACAGGCCTTAAATTACGCCGTAAAGATGCGTAAAATGGCGCCTATACGTTGAACTTGAAGAACAGAACGTCGCCATCCTGAACGATGTATTCTTTGCCTTCGATTCGGTAGCGGCCGGCGGCTTTAATCTCGCTTTCTGAACCGTATTTAACCAAATCTTCGAAAGAATAAGCTTCTGCCTTGATAAAACCTTTTTCAAAGTCTGTATGGATTACGCCGGCCGCCTTAGGTGCTGTGTCTCCGGCATGGATTGTCCAGGCTCGGCATTCGTCACTTCCGGCTGTAAAGAAGGTCTGAAGGCCCATCAGCTTGTAAGCGGCTCGTGCAAGAACTGCAAGACCAGATTCTTTAAGACCAAGCTCTTCTAGAAAGGCAAGTCGGTCTTCAGGATTGTCCATATCAGCAAGTTCTGCCTCAAACTTTCCGCAGATTACTACGCAGTCTGAATTTTCTTCAGCGGCAATCTTTTTTACGGTATCGATGTATTTGTTTCCGTTTTTGATTCCGTCTTCATCAACGTTGCACACATAAAGCTGTGGCTTCATCGTGATAAGATGGCAGTCGTACATTGCAAGCTTTTCGTCATCAGTCAAGTCTGCCTTGCGAGCGCCTTCTCCGTTTTCCAAAAGCGGTTTGATTTTTTCGATTGCGCTGATTACGACGGCAGCTTTTTTCTGCTCGTCTTTTCCCATAACGCGTGCATTTCGCTGAGCTTTTTCGAGTCGTTTTTCGACCGTATCCAAATCAGCAAAAGCAAGCTCCATGTTGATTGTAGCAATATCATCAGCAGGATCAATTTTATTGTTTACGTGAACGATATCAGCATCTTCGAAGCATCGAACTACGTGTGCGATTACTCCGACTTCGCGGATGTGTCCCAAAAACTGGTTTCCGAGACCTTCACCTTTTGAAGCGCCTTTTACAAGTCCGGCGATATCAACAAACTCAACAGTTGCAGGAATTTTTCTCTGCGGCTGGAAAGTTTTTGCCAGAAAATCCAATCTTGAATCCGGCAAATCTACAATTCCGATGTTCGGATTGATTGTGCAGAACGGATAATTTGCGGCTTCTGCCGGAGCAGAAGTCAACGCTGAAAAAATTGTAGACTTTCCTACGTTAGGAAGTCCAACGATACCACAGTTAATAGCCATTATTTCCTCTAAAAATTTATTCCAAAGTAATTGATACGTTAAGTGTTGCAGTTGTAGGTGTGCTTTTTGTAGGAGCGGCACTAACAGCTTCACTCTTGATTGTATCTGATGCGAAACTTGTTGTAGCAACGAAATCGCTTGAATCAGCAGCAACCGACTCGAAAAGTGTTGTACTTCCAGAGTTTGTAGACATTGTCGTGCTTACTGCATTTTCAACGGTTCCTGATTCAGTAACCTGAGTTACCATACCTTTTGAAACCGGAACGACGTTTCCTACTGTTTCACCTTTTGAGTTTACGGCCTGAACAGCCCAAACGCTTTCTGTACTCTTAACACATCCGAAAACGTCAACTTCACCTGCGGTACCTCGAACAGAAGCGGTTGCAACCGGAGTATTTACCGTAAAGTGAACACGTTTGTTATCTGATGATTTGATGTTTGCATTGATTTTTCCGGCATCGAGGTAAACGCTTGAATCACGTGAACCATCCTGTTCAGCGAGCTGAGAAAGTGTGAGTCGTGAAAGAGGTGCAAGTTCCAAAACAGAACCATCAAACTTGATTGTGGCACTTGATTTGAATCCTGTTGAAATAAGCGAACCTGATGTAAGCTTGTCGCCTACAGAAAGCGGAGTCCATGAATCGCCGCTTTGTTTTTCAACTTTTCCTACGACAGTCAAAACTGTAGCTGTCATGTTCTGAGCAAAAACTGCCATTGTAAAAACAGTGCTTAAAAGTGTAAGAACAACGATTAATTTTTTCATAACTTTCTCCTTGAAAAATTAGAATGCTATTCGTACTGAACCTTTAACGGTCAGGTACGAATCTGTAATTGCTGCGTTATTGTAAAAGAACTGTGCGGCATAAATACTTGCCTGCAAGTCATCCAGAATCTGATATCGGAACGATAAATTGTACTGAACACCAGTATAAGCAAAGCTTGAATCAAATACTGCATCAAGACCAACTGAAAGGTTGATGACATCAATGAATTTGACGCTTGAAGAAATACCTGTCTTAAACATTGCGGTGTATTTCATTGAATCGATTGTAGCATCCTGCTCGCTGATTGAAGTAAAGTTGTCCATTACGTAAAGTGCGTTTGCGCTCAAAACCAACGAGTTCCAGTCGAAGAAGTACATGATTTCGGCTTTTGAAAGGTTTGAGAATTCGAAAGGTGTTTCTGAACCAGTTGAGCTGTCCAAAATTCCTTCGAATGAAGAAGCAAGAGCGTAGTAAAGTGATTTGTAGATTGGACCGTCCAAACCGAGGTTGAGGTAAACTCGGTTGTAAGAGCTGTTTCCAAAGTTTGCATCAATTGCAGTCAAAGCTTCGACCGTAAGGTTCTGGCTTGCGAAAAGTGACTGGAAGCTTGCCGTAAAATCAGCAAGGATGTAAGGGGCAGCCAGTGAGTAGATAATGGTATCTTCTGCCGTGAAATATGGCGAATAAACTGAATTTGTAAGTGAGTTCAAAAGACCAGTATATCCGGCATAGAATTTAAGTGTGAAACTCTTTGGGGAAGTGAACGAAACACCTGCAGCATCAAGTTTCTGTGAAAGGATGTAACTTGTCGTATCTGCTACGATGATTCGTCCGACTGAAAAACCAGTGTTCCAGCCTGAATCTCCCAAAGCATAAGTTCCTCGAAGGAAGAGCGAATTTAAGTCAGCTTTCTGTGTAGCGGCAGAAGCGAAAGAAGACTGAGAAAAGTCGTAGTCCAAAGAGTAAATAACATCACCTGAAAGCGAAAGGTTTTTATTGAACTGAGCACGCATCCACATGTTGATGTCTGCGTATTCTTTGAAGGAAAGATTTGAAATCGTGTCATCGGTGTAACTTGTTTCTCCGATGATTCCACCCCATTCAAAGGCAAATACTGAAGTTGCCAAAATCAAACTAGTTAAAATTGATATTACCTTTTTCATTTTTGTCGTCCTTTTTTGATTGATTTTAGCGGCTTATCATAAAATCGGTTGAAATAGGAGCCTTGGTAGGTTTCTTTTCAACTTTTTTGTCACCGGCAAAGTCACTTATTATGTAAAGCACTTTGCGTCCATCAAGGGTTGCTTTTGGATTAGCGTTTGCAGCGAAATAACCCTTGGCTTTCATCTGTTTGAAAGCGTATCTCTGATTTTGAAAAATCATATACATCAAGCTTGATTTGATGTCCCAAGCCTGACAGCACATAAAAGAAAATTCTTTTATGGTAAGCTCTTTATCAACCTGCTGAATCTTCAATTTGTTGATCATGTTCGGGAAGTTCTCTTCTAACGCTGATACGGCAGAACTTTCATCATCGGTCTCGTCAATGTATCCGTAGTCACAGCAGATAAAGTAAGCAGCCTGACCATAAGTTATTTTTTGAGTAGCAATTACTTCTGATACGAAGTCTGCTGACTGAGCAAAAACAAGTGTTGCAAAAAGAGTGCAAAATAAAAAGGCTAAAATTTTTTTAACAGTTCCTTTCATAAATTTCCTCATTTTATTTAATAATTTTTTTGATTTCATCAAGAAGCTCGCTGTATTCCGTGAAGGCTTTTACCGTCGGGTTATCAGCGATGATTTTTTCTGTCGAGCGGAAAAGAAATCCGTGATCGGCCTGCTTAATCATAGCAAGGTCGTTAAAGGAATCTCCGCTTGCTATTACCTTGTATCCGATGGACTGAAGTGCTTTTGTCGCATGGAACTTTCCGTTTTCCTGTCGCATCTTGAATCCTGTGATGAATCCGTTTGCATCGACTTCAAGTTCGTTGCAGAAAATTGTAGGCATGCCGAGCTGTTTCATCAAAGGCAGCGCGAACTGTGTAAAAGTATCGCTAAGAATGATTACCTGTGTGATTGTTCGAAGTTCATCAAGAAAATCTTTGGCACCGTCGAGAGGTTTTATCTGTGCAATTACGTCCTGAATTTCTTTGAGGCCCAGATTGTGCTTTTTCAACAAATCGATTCGATAGTTCATCAATTTGTTGTAATCAGGTTCGTCTCGGGTAGTTTTTTTGAATTCTGGGATGCCGGTTTTTTCAGAAAATGCAATCCAAATTTCTGGTACCAAAACGCCTTCCAAATCAAGACACGTTGTAAACATTTTTAATTCCTCCGAAGGTTTCTAAGAAAACATTCAGAGATAGTATATAAGAATAATTTCTATTTTACAAGTTATTTGAGCATGTTGATGGGCTTTAAAAACGGGTCTGAAAGCTTTTAAAACGAATCTGCGGCGCGATAAAAATTGTCCGAAATCTGCTAAAACTCGCCCGCAATTTTTCGGATTTCATCAAAATCGATGTTGTCGATTGCTGATTTCAATTCGTTGATTTTGCCCAGAACTTGCTCCGGGAGCTTCTTTTTTTCGAGCTGGTCAAAGTAAGTTTCGATGGTGTCGAGGTCGCACTAATCGGCTGCAAAAAGAATCTGGTCCTTGAAAAATTCAAGTTCGCCTTCATCGAGTTCGGTTTTGTCGTCATCCGAAACTTCACCGTATTTAGCGACGTCTTTCAGGATGTCCTCGTAGCTTCGGTAAAGGTCGAGCATGGTTTTTGTGCCGGCGTTGAT
>JAILRX010000196.1 GCA_024697985.1 Treponemataceae bacterium
AGGATTGGAGCGCGCAAATCTGAAAGCATGTCCGGGTCGAGTGGATCCAAGGCAAAAGCTCCGAGCCAGCCTGCACCCATCCAGTAAGCGGCGGCAACATCCTTTTTCTTCATTGATTTTAAAGCCTTCTGTTCCAGTTCTGGATTTCGGCTTGTGATATATTTTTCAAAATTCTTGTATCTGGCATTGAAATAATCGAGGCCATACTGTTTTCCTCGAAGATAATGCATTTTTGCACGCTTTTTTTCTGCATACTGAACGTCAAATTCAGAATCCTCCATGACATCAGCCTTGGACTGAACAAAAACGTTTGCATACATTACGTAAAGCATCGATGAAGCCTGAGCAAATTTCTTGTTCTTAGGTTTAGCATAATGAAGGACTTCCATGCCCTTAACGACGAGTGGAATCGAAGATTCCATCAACACCATATCAGTTTCGCCCATAACAGGCTCCATCATGTTTGATGTAGATGCACAAGAAGTAATAAAACTGATTAATAAAACTGAAGCAATTAAAGAGACTACTTTAAAAGATAAAGATTTTAAGTTAAAAGTTTTCATTATATTAAAATATACTTATTTTAACCTTAAAATACAAGTACTGACAAAAAAACAAGGCATATCAAGTGAAAGTTACACTCAATATGCCTTTAATTTTTACAAACTATTCACAGAAAAACTGATGTTTATCGTGCGTAAGTTGAGATGAATACACCGGCTGCAATTGCAGTTCCGATTACACCTGAAACGTTAGGTCCCATGGCGTGCATCAAAAGGAAGTTACCCGGATCGTACTCAAGTCCGACCTTGTTTGAAACTCGGGCAGCCATTGGAACGGCAGAAACACCTGCAGAACCAATGAGCGGATTGATTTTTTCCTTGAGGAAAAGGTTCATCAATTTTGCCATCAGGATACCACCGGCGGTCGCTACACAGAATGCAACCAAACCAAGGATGATGATACCGATTGAGTTACCGTTGATGATTTTTTCAGGAGTCATCTGACTTCCTACACCAAGACTCAAGAGAATTGAAACGATGTTCATCAATTCATTTTCCATTGTCTTTGAAAGTCGGTCTGCGGCACCACAGTTTTTAACGAAGTTACCGAAACAGAGCATACCGATAAGAGGTGCTGCTGGTGGCAAAAGCAAAAGTGTGATTACCAAAAGAACGATCGGGAACAAAATCTTTTCGATTCGTGAAACAGGTCGAAGCTGCTTCATTTTGATCTGCTTTTCTTTCTTTGTTGTCAAAGCCTTCATGATAGGTGGCTGAATCATCGGAACGAGCGCCATGTAAGAATAGGCGGCAACGGCGATAACGGCCATCATTTCCGGAGCAAGTTTTGCAGAAACGTAGATTGATGTAGGACCATCAGCACCACCGATGATTGCGATGGCTGCAGCCTGGAACATGTTGTATTCGATTCCAGGGATGAAGTTCATCAAAGCAACACCGAACAGTGTGAAGAATACACCGAGCTGAGCGGCACCACCCAGAAGAGCCATCTTAGGGTTGGCAATAAGAGGACCGAAGTCTGTCATTGCACCGATACCCATAAAGATAAGCATTGGGAAGAATTCGTTTCCAACACCAGCGTTATAGATGATGTGGAGCATACCGTCAGGTCCCTGTCCCATTCCGGCACCAGGGATGTTTACGAGAACTGTACCGAATCCGATTGGGATAAGAAGCAATGGCTCAAAACCACGACCTGCGCCAAGATAGATGATGAGGAATCCGACACAAATCATGATGAGTTTCTGCCATCCTGGAGCAACTTTTCCAGCAAATGGATCTACTTTTACAGCCTCGGCTGCTTCCTTGGCAGCTTCTGCTTCTGCAATTTCTTCTGCAGTTGGAGTATGGATGATCTGGTAGATACCTGTGTTCTTCCAGATTTTCAACAAAAATTCGCTGGCCTTAATTCTAGGAACGTTTTCAGAACCCTTGATGATGGCTGTATCAGCAGTTCGGAACGATGGAGTTCCGGCATCTGAATCATCAGCAAAAATATTAGAAGCAAATGAAAAGACAGCGGCAACTGCAAGAATCACGCACATGGCCTTAACAATATTGCTTGTTGTTTTGTTTTTTTCGTTTAACATCGTAACAAATCCGCCTTATTTAATTTCAGCAATTGCCTGACCTGCAGTAATCTGTGTACCAGGAGTTACCAAATAGTGAATTGCTCCATCTGCTGTTGCTTTAACAGGAAGTTCCATCTTCATTGATTCAACGAACATAATGTTGTCGCCTTTTTTAACGGAAGCGCCTTCCTGGCATGCATTCTTGAGAAGAGTTCCAGCAACAGGAGCTTCGATTACAGTTCCGTTTCCAGAAGCGGCAGCAGGAGCATCAGCAGAAGCTTCCACTACTACAGCACCACCACCGATTGTAGCGATAACCTGGTCAGCAGCAATCTGGTTTCCAACAGCTACAGCAAACTTGATTTTTCCGCTTGCTGTAGCCTTAACAGGAAGTTCCATCTTCATAGATTCAACAGTAAGGATGTCCTGTCCTTCTTTTACTTCGTCTCCGTCCTTAACACAAAGTTTAAGAACGTTTCCTGCAACAGGAGCCTTGATTGTAGCTCCGCCTGAAACTACAGTTTTTGCTGCGCCACCGGCTTTTGCAGCAGAGAATGCTACGTCATAAGAAGTTCCGTTTACAGTTACGTTCATCTTGTCGCTTGAAGGACCAGTCGTAACGTTGTATGAAGTTCCGTTTACTGTAACTGTGTAAGATCCGCCCTTGTTTTCGCCATTGCTTGCAGCAACTTTGAAAGAATCAGAATTAACAGGACCGTTCTTTCTTTCAGCAAAGAATTTAGGAGCCTTTTTAGGGAACATAGCGTATGTAAGGATATCTTCGTCTGTTCCGTTTCCGCCTGCAGCCTTGGCTTCCTCAACCATCTTGTCCCATTCCATTGGAATTTCATCAGCTGGTCGGCAAGTGATAGGCTTGTCCATTCCGCTCTTTTCAAGAGCAATCTTAACGAGGTCCTTGTTAGGATCTGCAGGAAGTTTTCCGTATTTACCGGTAAGAAGTCCCTGGAATTCAGGAGTCATGATTTTGTATCGGCCCTGAAGAACGTTGAGAACTGCCTGAACACCTACGATCTGTGATGTAGGAGTTACGAGAGGAACGTATCCAACGTCTTTGTGTACGAGTGGGATTTCCTTGAGAACGTCATCCATCTTGTCGATGGCATTCTGTTCCTTAAGCTGGTTTTCGAGGTTTGAAAGCATACCGCCCGGTACCTGAGAAACCAAAATCTGTGGTTTAACACCCTTGAGGGCACTTTCGAATTTAGCGTATTTAGCACGAACACCCTTGAAATAATCAGCGATTTCAACCAGGGCTGGCAAATCCAAACCTGTGTCGTATTCTGTTCCTCGGAAGATTTCTACGATTGATTCTGTAGGCGAATGTGAAGTTGTCATGGACATTGATGAAATTACAGTGTCCAAAACATCAGCGCCGGCTTCAGCAGCCTTTACCAATGTTGCAACTGACATACCTGTTGTTGCGTGTGTATGAATCTGAACAGGAATATCAACCTTTGATTTGATTGCCTTTACGAGTTCGTAAGCGTCGTATGGTCTCAAAAGTCCTGACATATCCTTGATACAGATTGAGTCAGCACCGAATTTTGCATATTCTTTTGCAAGTTCAGCGTATTTTTCATTTGTATGATATGGAGTTACGGCATAAGAGATTGCCATCTGAACGTGCTTGCCTGTCTTTTTTGCGGCAGTAGCAGCTCTCTGAAGGTTTCGTGGGTCGTTGCAGGCATCGAAGATTCGGAAAACACCGATACCGTTAGCGGCAGCTGTCTCAACGAACTTATCAACAACATCATCAGCGTAGTGTCGGTAACCCAAAAGGTTCTGACCACGAAGAAGCATCATGATAGGTGTGTTAGGAAGAGCGGCATGAAGTTTTCTAAGACGATCCCATGGGTCTTCGTTCAAGAAACTGATACAAGAGTCGTATGTAGCACCACCCCATCCTTCAAGACTTGTATATCCAATTTTATCGAGTTTATCACAGATAGGAAGCATATCAGCTGTCGTCATACGTGTTGCATGAAGAGACTGATGAGCATCTCGAAGAACCAAATCTGAAATTCCAATTTTTTTAGCCATTTTATATTTTCTCCTAGTTTTTAGTGTAACTGTTTGTCATGGATCGCAGCAGCAATCGCAGCAATTACAGATTCATTGTTTTGTGAAGAAGAAGCAGAACTGTTTTTCTGTGATTCCTTCTCTTTTTTGTCGAGTTTCAAGGCCCTTATCAAGGCGCTGGAACCGTACATAACACAAATCATGATGATAAGAAAGGTAAAGACTACAGCCAAACCAAGACCTGTAAGAATCAAGCTCTGACCTAGCATATCAACTATTGTCATAAATTCCTCCAAAATGAAATTCAGTTAAAAATTATAATTTAAATAATTCGCTTATTCAAGCAAACTGTGGTATTATGAATGTAAAAATATAAAGTAAAAAGGGAGCCCGATATGAACCAAATCTTCTTATTAAGCATACCGTTTTTTGCAGTTTCCGCCTTTCACCTTGCTTCAACTTTTTTCAAAAACCAGCGGATTGCCGACTTCACGAAAATTACACTGATGCCGCTTCTGGCACTCGTTCCGCTTACGACGACAAACTTCACGGAAATACAGTTTCACGAACTGACCATGCTCACGATAGCAATTTTAGCAGGATGTTTCGGTGACTTTTTCATGATAAAGCCACAGGTAAAAAAGAATTACCTTCTGGGAATCTTATTTTTCGCAATCGGTCACGCATTCTACATAACACTGACGATTTTACGGCAGCCGCCTTTCTTTTCGGTCGTGCCGTTCATCATCCTCGTGGTGATTTACGCAGTTTTCATCACGCCGATGTATTTCATGCTCAAAAAGCCAAAAGGATTGGTCGGATTTGCAACCGTCGCATACGCCTGCCTTCTGATGGTCGTAAACTACTTCTGTCTTTCGCCAATCGTGGAAGCGCTCTGCCTCAAGCAGGCCGTTTCAGCACTGGACAAGACAGTCTTTTTAAGGCTTGCCGGAAACCTCGTTTTCCTTCTTTCCGATTCTGTGCTTTCGATGACGATTTTTACCAAGGACTTCAAGTTCTCAAGATTCGTGATAATGATCACCTATCTGAGCGCGCAGTA
>JAILRX010000208.1 GCA_024697985.1 Treponemataceae bacterium
TAGTTCACATCCTTCAGATTTATTCGCAAATTTAAAATTTACTTTCGAAAAATCTACACATTCATTGGCAAAACAAAAATTAATTGCAAATAATGCAAATAATGCTAAGAAATTTATTTTTTTCATTTTTTCTCCTAAAAACGGCAGGCCACTGTGCCTGTCAGCATAACATATCTCCCCGTATCCACCGTACCCCTTTCCCACTGCAAAAAGTATCAGTGTAAGCTGGACTGCAATCAGGTTGATTTCAATTATAACATAGTTTTATCCCATATTGCCAATTTTTTTACACGGGTCAATGTAAGCTCACATCTTGTCTGGCAACTTTTTCTCCGCCTTAGCGATGGGAAGGGTGACGGCTTGGAAACGCAGTTTGCAAGCCGGAGTCCACCGCAGGCTGAACTTGCTTCAGCCGAGGAGGATGGAGCGATAGCGGAACCCTGGACGCAGCGACCGGCGATGGCGAAGCCGGCGGCGGGAAGGCCCAAATCATTAAACAAGAGCTTCCAGCAAAAACTGACTGACCGCAGAATCCTTGGATTCCAGTGACTCCTTGCGATAATAGATTCCAAACGGAGCACGCTTTGTATCTTTGAACTGATAGAAAACCAGTTCCGAATCGGGAATGGCAAGATATTCCGGCACGAATGCAAACCCGAAACCGTCCTTTACCAGGGCATAAACTTCAGAGGCAAACGAACAGATTATATTGTCCAGTTTTTCGTTCACAGGCAGAACCCGACTTCCCTTGGAAAACACGTTTTTTAATAGATAAGGCGGAATCTGCACCACCTGAGGATAATCCCAAATCATTTCCTTGGAAATTTCTGTAAGTTTTTGACTTTCTGCTATTTTAACGACTGGATGATCTTTCGGGAAAACCAGCACGAATCCGTCCATATGCAAGGTTTTAAAATCGATAGAATCATCGGAAAAACGCGAATCCTTGATACCGATAACAAGATCTGTCTGGCCGTGCACAAGACGGTTCAAGTTTGTGTCAGTCTGGTCCACCGTAAAGGACGGAATCAATTTTTCGAACCGGTTTTTGATTTTAGAAAGCACCTGAGTAATGAACGGAAGCGTGTGGGAATCCATATAACCTATTCTCAGGCTGCTTTTGCTTTTAGAATGGAACGAGGCGATCCAGTCCTTTGCGTGATAGTAGGAACTTAGGATGGAGTTTGCCTCGGGCAAAAACTGGCGGCCGACATCAGTCAGCGTGACGGAGCGCGTCGTACGGATGAAAAGCTTGGATGAAAGTTCGCTTTCAAGAGACTGTATTTCCTTTGTCACGGCAGGCTGCGTAAGATAAACCTGCTCGGCGGTTTTTGCAAAATTCAAAGTGGATGCAAGACTTACAAAACATTCAAGCTGAGTCGTATTCATAAAAGATTCTGATCTCCTATTTATTCCATTTAGTTATCAATTATAATAATAATTCATTTCACAAAGAATCTCAACAAAGTTATCATCAAAGTATCTTAACAATACAGGAGGTGACCATTATGGCACTTAAAAATCTTTCAGATTGGAACGGAACTAAAGAAGCAACCGTAAATTCATCAGCATGTGGAACATCATGCGGAAGCGGAAAACCGGAGCAGAAACCTGCTGCCTGCGGAACTTCTTGCGGCGCCGGTAAATGAGTTTAAGGGGGACGGTCATGCAATATTTTGCTTTTCAGTGGCACATTACAGATGAATGCGATCAGAGGTGCAAGCATTGCTACATTTTTGCAGAAGGACACGCACTTCTAGTCAGTATGACCTGGGAGAACATGCAGCTTGTCGTACAAAAATGCGTTGAGTTTTGCAAAAAATTCAACCGTCTCCCTTATTTTTACATCACAGGCGGAGACCCGATTTTACACCCAAACTTCTGGCAACTTCTTGAACTTTTAAAGCAGAAGGAAATTCCTTTCACCCTGATGGGAAATCCTTTTCATTTGACAGAAGAAGTCTGCCGGAAGCTGCGCTCATTCGGCTGCGAAAAATATCAGATGAGCATCGACGGAATGGAGAAAACCCATGACTGGTTCAGAAAACCGGGCTCATTCCAAACTACCCTGGAAAAAGTGGCCTGTCTCAAAAAAGCTGAAATCACAAGCATCATAATGACGACGGTCAGCGGTACAAACATTGATGAAATTCCAGGTGTAGTTGACACTGTGGTAAAGACCGGGGTAGATGTCTACGCCTTTGCCCGCTACGTTCCGACCAGCGATGGAAAAAGCAACGAAAAAAGCGACTGGTATATTTCACCTGAGCGCTACAGGGAATTTCTTGCCACAATGGATAAAAAATTCAAAGAATACGAAAAAGAAGGATGTGAAACTTACTTTAACCGAAAGGATCACCTCTGGACTTTATATCAATATGAAAACGGGGAATTTAAAATTCCTGACAACGCTGAAAAAGGAACGATTTACGGCGGATGCAACTGCGGAAACTGCCACTTCACGATTTCTTCAAACGGAGATTTGATGGCCTGTCGCAGGGTTTCAAACAGCATCGTCGGAAATATTATTAAGGATGACATCAAGGATGTCTGGCTAAATCAGATGGAATCGTACAGGAACTACGAAAAATTCAGCAAGTGCTCAAAATGCGAGCTTTTGGCCTGGTGCAGAGGATGCCCTGCCGTAGCGGCAGGAAGCCACGGAGGAAATTTTTATTCGGAAGATCCTCAGTGCTGGAAAAAATTGGAGGAAGAATCATGTTAATGGATATCATAAAATCAAGACACTCAATCAGAAAATACACTGACCAGCAGATCAGCCGAGAGGATTTAGATAAAATTCTTGAAGCCGGAAACTTTGCCCCGAATGCAGGCGGCGGACAGCGAAGCATGATGGTGGCAGTCCACAACAGCGAACTTGCAGAAAAACTTGGCCGGATGAACCTGGCAAAATTCAACCGGGCAAACCTTGAAGGCTCTTTCGTTTCTGCCGAGCAGCCAAGCGTCATCGACGATCCTAAAATGAAAAGCGGATTTTACGGCGCCCCAACTGTCATCTGCATTTTCTGTCAGGACAATTTTTTGTTCAATACGGCTGATGCATTTTGCATTGCAGAAAACATTGTCTTGCAGGCAACAGAACTTGGAATTTCTTCCTGCATTATTTCACGTGGAGAAGAAACTTTTGACAGCGATGAAGGTCGTGCCCTCTGCAAAAAGTGGGACGTACCTGAAAACTATTCTTGCCAGGCCTTTGTAATTTTAGGTTACATTGATGGAAATCAGCCGCAAAGCAAAATACGACGCCCCGGCCGAATAGTTGTAGTCGAATAATTGTGGTAAAATAAAAAAGGAATGATCAATATGGATAAAATTCAGGAAATCAAATCACTTATCGAAAATGCTGATGCTGTAGTCGTTGGTGCAGGTGCCGGACTTTCGACTTCGGCAGGATTCACTTATTCAGGGGAGCGTTTCCAAAAATATTTCAGCGACTTTGAAGAAAAATACGGCTTTCAAGACATGTACACAGGAGGTTTTTATCCATATAAAACTTTGGAAGAACACTGGGCCTACTGGTCACGCTACATCATGATAAACCGCTACATGGATGCTCCGCTTCCGGTTTATAAAGAAGTGCTACGCGTGGTAAAGGACAAAAATTACTTTGTAATCACGACAAACGTCGATCACTGTTTTCAAAAAGCAGGAGTCCCAAAAGAAAAGCTTTTCTACACGCAGGGCGACTACGGACTTTTTCAGTGCAGCACGCCTTGTCATCCAAAGACTTATGACAACGAACAGTCTGTAAAGGCTATGTGGAAAAGCCAGGGACTGGGGAAAATCGAAAACTTTAGTGATGTATCTTCCCTGCCAGACATTAAAATGAAAATTCCATCAGAGCTTATTCCAAAATGCCCGGTCTGTGGGAAACCGATGACGATGAACCTCAGAAGCGACGACACTTTCGTGCAAGACAAAGGCTGGGATGAAGCTGCAAAACGCTACGAAAAATTCCTCAACGAAAATTCAAAGAAAAACATCGTTT
>JAILRX010000221.1 GCA_024697985.1 Treponemataceae bacterium
GACTTTAAAATGATTACGTAAAGTTCAGTTTTGTATTTATCACTGATATGTGTAGTAGGATAAAAAACGTTTTGCTGAGTGTCGGCCACAAAAGAATCAAAATCCTGATGAAACTTTTCCTCAACTTCATATTCAACAGTCTTGATGTTGATGATTGCCTGCTGCCTGAGCTTTTCCTTGATTTTCATCTTTTTCCAGGTCAGAAAATCAAGTCTAACCAAACCTTGAAAATAACTTGAAAAGCACGATTTAGTGTTATCATAGACGGCAAGACCGTTTTGAATTTTTGGGAAGATGTAATACATGAAATCACAAAGGCTTTCTTCGTTAAGTTTTTCCAGACCAAAAAAGTACGGATTTGATTTTAGAAATGAAAGCAACAGATTTATGCATTTTTTTTCGCTGATGACACCTCCTTTATACAGTCTGTAAACATTTTCAATACTTGTAGCATTAATCATAAAAAACTCCTTTGATTTTTAAAAAGCAAGATTCGTGCCAAGTTTTGTGAAATTCATGGTTTTTAGAAAAAAAGTTGCAAAATTGATTAAAAAGTGAGAATTTTTTGTTTTTTTATCAAATGCGGATTGATATTGATGTTCTGTAACTGCTTTAAAACAAAAAAAATCTTACAAAAACTGTAAGATTTTGAGTTGATGGTAAGATTTTTGCGCTAATCATGGTCGTGCTTTTGCTAAAAAGACGCGTCGTGCGTTAAGGTTGCGTCGTGCGTAATTTTTGACCGCAGGGAAAGCGCGTTTTTACACGGCTAAAATATTGTTCCGAATTCCTGGATGATTTTTGGCATCAGTTCTTCGAGGATTCCTGGAGTGCTCAAGCCGGCTGCATTTTTGTGTCCGCCGCCGCCGAATTTAGCTGCGATTTTGCTTACATCAATGTCGTCTTTTGAGCGGAAACCTGCTGTACAGGTCGTAGTCGTATCCTGCCTTATGAAAAGCACGGCCTCGCAGCCTTCTACAGACAAAAGCAGGTTATAAAGAGAGTCTGAATCGCGGCCATTTTTACCGAGTTTCTGTGTGTCTTCCAAAGTTTCGTAAGTAACAATAAGTTTTCCGTCGTAATACTGCTCGGCCTTTTCGAGCATGAGACCTAAAAGCTTTCTCGTAGAAAATGCTTTTCCACTGTTTATCTCAGAATAGGTGAGGCGCGGATTTGCACCTTGTTTGACCAGCCTTCCGGCCGCATCAAAAACCTGCTGGGATTCGGTGTTTAAAAATCTGAAAAAGCCTGTGTCTGTGCAAAGTCCAAAAAACAAAATTTTTGCAAGCTGTTCATCCGGTTTTCCAACGATGCTTTCATAAAGCTGTTGAACAAGATAGGCTGCGGCCGGAGAATCCGGATATACGATTGAGTTTTCCGAATTTGGGCTTGCAGTCTTGTGGTGGTCAATGATAAAAACCGGCAGGTTTTTCAATAAAATGGAAAAATCCGCGCCGACTCTTTCGATTTCAGAGCAATCAACCTGAATGAGGGCTGTTTTTGGATCGTTAAGTTTTTTGGTGTTTATTTCAGAAGAAAAATAATTCTCGTAGGACTTGATTTCTGAGCGTTTGAAAGGTCCGCATGAAATCAACTGATATTGTTTATTTTTGTGCTTTAATATTTCGATGATTCCCAGACAGCTGGCAATACTGTCGCCGTCTGGTTCTTTATGACCCGAAACATAAAAAAAATCGTATTTGTCTAAAAATTCAGAAAAACTAGCAGATTCTTTTTGTGTAACGGTCATCATTAATCCTTAGAATGTGAAAGAAAGTTCGCTTGGACTTCCAACAAGATTTGACTGAACGTCAACATTTCGTGAAAGAACTTTCCAGCAAGGTTCCTGATGATTTGTAGGCATGTTGAGGTAAACCTTCTGAATTGAACCGTTAAGATAAACGATTGTCATATAAGGCTGCATGCCTTTAATCAATGGACGAACTCTGCATTTATCAGCTTCTGATGTCTTGAACCATTCTTTTGCAAGGAAAACTTTTTCTGTTCCGATTGAACCTTTTGCGTAAGTTACCATGTAAGCATCGATATGCTCGTAAACGTGAAGGATTGGAACGTTGATATAGAATATATCCTGATCAGCTGATGATTCTTGAGAATAGGCACTAAAACTGAATGCCATCAATACAAAAAGAACAACAAAGATTTTTTTAGCGAAAGATTTCATTATATACAGCTCCTTATTAAATCAAGCCAAGCATTATGGCTTTGATCGTGTGTTTTCTGTTTTCAGCCTGATCAAAAACCTTGCTCTGCTTTCCTTCGAAAACGTCTTCAGTTACTTCTTCGCCTTTGATTGCCGGCAGACAGTGCATGAAAATCGTGTTCGGATTGCAGGTCATATCCATCAATTTTTGATTTACCTGATATGGACTAAGCAATTTTGTTCTTTCAAGCTTGAGGGCTTCTTCTCCCATTGAGGCCCATACGTCAGTATAGACGGCATCTGCGCCTTTTACAAGTGAAATTTCATCAGAAACTGTGATTTTTGCACCAGATTTTTCAGCAAACGGTTTGCAAATGTCGAGGATTTTCTGTTCAGGAAAGAGTTCTTTTGGACTGATGACCGTAAAGTTGATTCCGAGTTTTGAGCAGATTACCATTGAAGAATGAACGGTATTGTTTCGTCCGTCTCCGATGTAAGCCCAGGTCAATCCTTCAAGTTTTCCAAAGGTTTCCTTGAGTGTCAGGATGTCAGCCAGAGCCTGAGTAGGGTGGTATTCGTCGGTCAAACCGTTGATTACAGGAATTCCTGAATATTTTGAAAGGATTTCAACGTGTTTTTGGCTGAATCCTCTGAATTCAATCGCTGAAAACATTCTTCCCAAAACTCGGGCAGTATCTTCTACGGATTCTTTTGTTCCAAGCTGGATGTCATCTGTTGATAGGAAAACAGGATGACCGCCTTCTTCTCCAAAAGCTGTTTCGAATGAACATCTGGTTCGGGTTGATCGTTTTTCAAAAATCAGGGCAATTGTTTTTCCCAAAAACCGCTGATGAACCTCATTGTTTTTAGCCTGAGCCTTAACGTATTCTGCAATTTTAAGGAATGTAAGAATTTCTTCTGGAGTATAGTCAATCCAGGTCAAAAGGGATCTGCCTTTGAAAGGCGCACAAAATTCTTCTCTTTTCATAAATTTCTCTCTTTGCCACAACTTTTATCGCGACTTTTTCAGATACAAATAAAAAAAGGAAACCCGTTGTGGATTTCCTCTTAGTAGCGGCTATAGGGCTTGAACCTACGACCTAACGGATATGAGCCGTGCGCTCTACCAACTGAGCTAAGCCGCCAAAAAAAAATTTGCCGCCGGACAGAATCGAACTGTCGACACATGGATTTTCAGTCCATTGCTCTACCGACTGAGCTACAGCAGCAAATGTGTTTAGACTATATAATTTTAGAGTTTTTTTGTCAATAGTTTGAAAAAGAAAAAAGTTGAAAAAAATGATTGGGAAAATGTTTAATTATTTAATAAATTGTGTTAAAATTCTAGAGCAAAAAAAAATTAGAGGTTTTATTTGTATGAATAAAAAAATTATATTGGCATTTTCTATGGTTCTTATGATCTTGCAGGTCGCCGGAGCCCAGGTTTATCGAAGGTTTAATCCTGAAGATAAATTGGAAATTTCCATTGAGTCAAAACTTAATTTGATTCAGGTGGATAATATTTCAATATCTCCCGTATGTATCAATCAAAAACAGTGGAATCAGTTTGTTACGCAGGCAAAAAACTTGAAATACACCGGATTTACTCCAAGTTCTACTAACAGCGAAAGCATTTATATGAATGCGTCTGCATGGGAAATTATCGTATGGTGTAATTTGCTCAGCGAACTTAACGGATATAAACCTGTTTATGTTGATAACGCTGGAGGTGTAATCCGAAGGGTTCCAAAAGATAAATATGACTGGTTTATGGAAGACTGGGCTTTGTTCGGTGGTGAAGCAGCCAGAAAAACACAGGTCGTTGGTATCGATTTAACAGCTGACGGCTATAGAATTCCTTCTAAAGCAGAGTTGGAGAAAATTTTACTTGCAACAAAAATTACTCCTTCAACAAAACAATATATTGTTCAGTACAATCCTATCTCTCCTTTTAAGGCTGGTACTGAAACTTACAATACAACTTATGCATATTCAGTAGTATTTGAAAGCAATAGATATGGTAATAATTTTCGTGAATATGAAAAATGTGCCGGTCTTAATTCATACAATGATACGTTGTATACCGGATACTGTTTTTACGTTGTAAGAAATAAGTAGGGTGGAAAAATATATGAAAAATAAACGATTTTTATTCACGGTTTGTATTTTTGCAATCCTTCAGACTTTTGTTTTTGCGGAAAGCTCAAACTATATCGGTAAGGGGCTTGAAGGAAAACGATTTACAGTTTCAGTTTCCGTTGAAAACGGTTCTAGATTTTCTTCGGAAATTCCAAATACTGTTGAAAGTATGCTTGAGCAGTATATTTCAGATTACACAGGAATGACCTGCA
>JAILRX010000225.1 GCA_024697985.1 Treponemataceae bacterium
TAAAACTAACCTTGACGGACACAGAAGAGATTACTGACTTTTGCTGGATTAACTTCAAGAGCCAGAACAACCATTCAACATATCTATTATGGAATGAATTTACGGCAAATTCGTACAAGGCCTTAAGTCAGGCCGTAACGAGCAATTATTTTGTTGCAGTAAACCCGGGACTTTCACCATCAGACTACAGTACCTTTACAAGCTGGGAAGAAGCATGCGACACTGATTCAACTTTCAGCGAAAACGAGGAATAAAAAAAAATGGCAAGTGAAAATGAAAAAATTGAGGATCTCCACACAGGACAAAAGCTTATACAAAGCGAAGACCTTTTCAAATATGGAATTGATGCGGTCATCCTGAGCGATTTTGCGTCCAAGGAAATCCGGAATAAAAATGCCGTCTTGGATTTAGGATGCGGAAACGGAATCATCAGTATTTTGCTTGCCGAAACTTCCCGAGCTGAAAAAATAACTGGACTTGAAATACAGGCAGAAGCTGCCCAACTTGCAAGACGAAACGTAGAACTCAATTCTATTGAACAAAAAGTTTCCATCGTTCAGGGCGACATCAAGGAAATCAAAAAGCTTTTTGAACCGTGCGTCTTCGATTCTGTCGTTACAAATCCGCCATATATGAAGGAAAGTAAGGGCAAAAAGTGCGCCAACGAAAAAGTTGCAATCGCCCGAAGTGAAATCAAGTGCAATCTTGAAGACGTGATAAGAGCTTCCTCGTTCTGCCTCAAATCAAACGGAAACTTTTTTATGATAAACCGACCGGACCGTCTCAGCGAAACTTTCGTCCTGCTCCAAAAATACAACCTTGGTGCAAAAACCTTACGGCTCGTCTGCCCTCAGGATAAAAGCGAACCTACAATGTTCATGATTCATGCAAAAAAAGACTTTTTCCCGGAACTCAAGGTGATGAAAAATCTTGTCATCAGCAATGAAGATAAAACCTACACTGATGAAGTCATGGAAATTTACGGGAACACATCAAAAGGGGCAAACCTGCCCTATCAGGAAACTACTTGCAGATAGAAATTCGTCTTCGGCGCTGCAAAAGCGTTTCGTGAGCCGAGCAATATTTATCGACCATGCTTACAAGAAATGCTTCCCTGGTTTTCGGAAAACTCAATATTGTAAGCGGCCACATGTGAGTCAGAATTATATCAGCAACTCGAGGTCCAACATTAAAATATTTTACGGCGTTGCGTGCTGCAAAAAACGGATGCCTGAAACCGTGGAGCCGATGGGTATTATTATCCTTGGCATGCCAGTCGTAAAGATAAAAATCGTGCAGAAAGGCACCGACGACCAAATCATTTTCTTTCAGATGAAGATTCCAGCGACGGTTCAGATAAAAACAGACCTTTGAGACGTTAATCACGTGGTCATAGGTTGAAACTACTCCATGCTGATAATAGTCCTTCATTTTCTGGACGTTGTCGTCATACATGTAGTCGCGGAGGATTTGATTGAACTCAAAATTTTCTTTTTCAGTCAGCTGCATTTTCTACGACCGGATTCTCTGCTACAGGATTCACTGTCTGAAAGTTTTTCTTCATGTAAAACATCGTATGGATGAAGAACACGATGAAAAGCAGTTCAAAGGCAACCACCAAAATAGTTCGGATAAAAGAAAGTTTTCCGACAAGATACAGCGCCTGAATCAAAGGTTCGGTCACGAGAGAAATAATCAAAACCACAGAATAAAGCGCAACTGAAAGCTTTTTATTCGTTACATCAGGTTTTCTTGCTGTCTTTACTAAAAGAAGCAGGGATTGAGAACAAATAAAGATGAAGCAGAACATCAAAAGCGGTTTTGTAAAAAGCAAAAACGAATCGGTCTTTTCGTATTTTAAAAGTGATGAGTAAACAAGATAGATTGAGTAAAATCCCAAAAGAAACGGGAAAAACTGATGGCATTTTTCTTCGATAGTCTTTCGGCTTGAAATGAAAAGCAGCAAAAACAGGATTCCTGCAGGCAAAAGAATATCAATGAAAAGCAGCCTTATCCAGCTGAAAAATGCGATATTTGAAATCTGCACGTAAGTCAGGGAAGCAATTGCGAGGACTTCGAAAAAACAATAGAAGCAGGCAACCACAGCTCCGAGCAAAAAAATCTGCAGAGAATTTTTTGGAAAGAAAACAAATCTTCCTCTGGAAACAGAAGCAAAAAGAAGCGCCATAGCCGGAAGGAAAATCACCATAAACAAATACATATCTTTACAATACCACGAATTAAAACTCTTCTCAAGTATGCTTCATAAAAATTAAAGCGGGATTTCATCGCAAACAAATTCCCTTTCATATAGACAAAAATATTGATATTTTGATATAATCAAAGACACGCTTTATAAAGAAAAAGTATCTCTATCAATTAAAATTTGAATAGACGAACACGAGGAGGATAGTTGGCGGAGACTAAAGGCTTGCGTATCAATGATCAGATTAGAGTACGCGAGGTAAGACTTATCGACAATGATGGATCGCAGAAAGGCATTATTTCTACGATGGAAGCCCTGAAAATGGCTAAAGAACAGGAACTTGATTTGGTTGAAATTGCACCAAACGCAACACCACCTGTTTGCAAAATCATTGATTATGGAAAATACCGGTTTGAACAGGAGAAAAAGCTCCGAGATTCAAAGAAAAACCAAAAAGTTCTTAAACTTAAGGAAATCAGAATGCAGCCTAAAATTGCATCTGGTGACTTGGATTTCAAATCAAAGCACATTAAAGAATTTTTGGACGAAGGTAACAAAGTCAAAGTTTCTATCCGATTCAGAGGAAGAGAACTTGCTCACAAAGAACTTGGTGAAGAAGTTCTGAACGCGGTTTTAAAACGCCTTGAAGGTGAATATGTAATGGACAAGACTCCTGCTATGGAAGGACGACTTATGTCTATGACTATCAGCCCGAAGGCAAAAAAATAAACGAGGTAAGCAGTATGCCTAAGATGAAAACAAAGAAAGCTGCCGCAAAACGTTTTTCAACAACTGGAAGCGGAAAAGTTAAGTACAAGAAGATGAACCTTCGACATATCTTAACAAAGAAAGCTTCAAAACGAAAGAGACAGTTAAGAGCCTCTGGAATTTTGAGCGATGCTGATTCAGCACGAGTAAAGAAGCAGCTTTTACCATACGGCTAAAAATCAGCCGTAAACCAATCGGCAAAAAGATTGCCGAAAACAATTTTGTTTCTACGGATGAGTTTTAAGAACACTCGCCGGGAAGTAAGGAGTAATTTATGTCAAGAGCAATTGACGGAAACAAGCGGTTAAACCGCCGAAAGAAGATTCTTAAACAAGCCAAAGGATTTAGTGGCCGAAGAAGCACTAACTTCAAGGCTGCAAGAGACGCTGTTACACAGGCTTTGTCTGACGCTTATGTAGGACGAAGAGACAAAAAAGGTGACATGCGCTCAATTTGGATTGCACGTCTTAACGCTGCATGTCGTGAACAGGGAATTTCATATTCACGATTTATTGATGGTTTGAACAAAGCTGGAGTTATCATTAACCGAAAAGCTCTTTCAAACATGGCAATTGAAGATCCTGAAGCATTCAAAGCAGTAGTTGATACTGCTAAAAAAGCTATTGGAGCATAAAACATGATTTCACTCGATCAAGTCCAGCTGTTAGAAAAAAAAGTTGCAGCAATCGTTGCAAAAATGAATGAGTTGCAGAAACAGAACTCATATTTGCTTGCACAGAACAAAGAGTTCGCAAGCAGAAATGAAGACCTTTATGCACAAAATCAGGTTTTGTTGAAGAAAGTTTCAACTTTCGAAGCAGACCAGGGCAGGATCGAGCAGGGAATCCTTAATGCATTGGAAAAGCTCAACGCTATGGAAAACGATGGCGTCAACAGCTCAACCGTAATGCATTCAACAAACACAACAGTTGGAACAGGTGCCATAGAATCTGAGCCAGCTGTTGAAAACCACTCACCTATTACACCATCAGTTTCAATGGCCGAAGATTCGGCAGCTGAAAAAACAGCAGCTGAAGAACCTGAAATCGAAGAACAGGCCGCAACCTCAGAAGAAACTGAAATGAAAACCGAAGTAAATCTTGATGATGATGTCTTTAACTTTTTGAACTTTGATGAAAACTCTCAAAATGATTCATCAGAAAAGGGTTCTTTGGATATATTCTAATGGGCAATCTACAAATCGACTTATTAGGAACATCTTTCTCAATCCAGGCAAACGAAAGTCCTGAATATCTTGAAAAGCTCCTGGACTATTACAGAAAAGTAGTAAACCAAGTCGATAAGGAAGCAAAAATCAAGGACCCGCTTAAAGTTGCAATTATTTCTGGCGTAATGATTTGCGACGAGCTTTGCAAGGAAAAACAGAAGCTGCAGTTCACGAATCAGACAATCAACAAGCAGGATTTGGTTGAAGCCGAAGAAATCGCTTTAAGAATAATCGAAAACATCGACAAGGTAATCTAGACCTCATGGCAGCCTTTTCCGTTTGGGTTGATGCTGACTCATGTCCGGCAAGCGTAAAAGAAATCATATTCAGATTTTGCAAGAGACTCTCACTGCCCCTTTTCTTTGCGGCAAACCGTGAAATTCCGATGCCAAAAAATCCACTTTTCAAAATGATTATTTGTGACGCTACCCCTGATGCTGCGGACAACTACATCGTGGACAACGTTCAGGAAAACGACATCGTGATAACAAGGGACATTCCGCTTGCATCTCGTCTTGTAGACAAATCAATTACGGTGATTAACGACAGGGGAACTCTTTACTGTACGGAAAACATCAGGGAAAGACTTTCCATCAGAAACTTCAACAAAGAACTTTACACGAACGGCATCATCAGCGAAAAAACCTCTACTTTTTCAAGCAAAGACACCAACAACTTCGCAAACTGTTTTGACAGAGAAATCCAAAAAAAATTAAAGGCTTAG
>JAILRX010000068.1 GCA_024697985.1 Treponemataceae bacterium
TCTTCTTATGGAATGGGAATTAAAATTGAGCCTGTCCTCGATATCAAAGAAGTTAAGGTAGACCTTTCAAGCATAGCGGAAGACGGCTCGCTTTCGTACAGCGGAACATTTCCAGAAGCCGGAGAAGATGGTTCAGAGGCAGAACCGATAGACCTCAGCATGATAGGTTCTATTCTTGGTGATAACCTGCAGTTAACAGGAGCTAAGGTGTATGCCTACATCAATGATAACGGTCTTTTAGGTGACAATACTATCACGGCTAAATTTGACGCTTCCTATACGACAACAGATTCAGAAGGCGTTGAATCTACGACAACAGTAGCTCTTATTGATGGTGCGGACGAATCAACCCATGTTAAGACAATTGATGGTTTCACAGCAGTTCCTTCAGTAACTCAAAATTCTGATGGTTACGTGGTTGCAACCTTTGATGAAGATGAAACTTCGTTTGTCAGTTCTTCTTTCCCGACCGTCTTGAATGCAGGACCAGAAGACATGATGATTTCTTATGAAGTTGGTCTTGGCGAAGGTGACGACGAAATGTGGCTTGATGTCAGCGAGCTTATCAATTCAGATGATGACGATTCTGACGAAGAAACGGAAATTGCCGTAGAATTTGGAATTTTCATTGCATTGCCAGTTCAGCTTACAGTTAAACAGAATAGCAACGGTTATGCCGGACTGGACATCATGGGAATAATCAATTCGTTTGGAAGTTCTGAAGAAGAAGATTCAGAAGAAGAAGAGGCTGAAACTGACCTTCTTGGAAGAACGAGCGCAGATGACGGCGGACTTTTGAACACCGTATTGGATTACATCGAAAAAGTTGCCTTGAAAGTGGACTATACGAACGGTTCTGGAATGGCGCTTAGTGTAAACATCAGTGATACGAACTCATCTGGGGCAACCTTCTCTAAGGTCATCTCGATTGCAACAGGAACCGGAACTCAAGAAATCTCAATTGATTCAACAGATGCAGAGTATATGATGAACACTTACCCGTTCTATCCTGATAATTTTGAAATACGAATTCCGGGAAGCACGACTCAAGACATGGTTTATAACATAAAGCGAGAAATGGATTTTGAAGTTTCGCTCACAGCAAGCGTAGACGCAAATATCGACTATACAATTTCGCTTTCAGGAAACTAAGGAAGGAGGCAGAATATGAAAACTAAACGATTTTCAAGTTTTATAAAAAAAGCAGTTCTGTTCCTCACACTTTTGATGATTTCCACGACTGCGGTTTTTGCGGATCAGGATGATAAGGACTCTAAGAAAAAGAACAAGGATAAGGATAACGAAAGGACTTTCTTTGACAGGTTCTGGGAGCTTGGTGTTTCGGCTGATGTAGGAATTGCAAACAACTATTTTGAAGTTCTGGACTTTTTCCACGAAACAATCGTAGTTGATTTTACCGACATGTATAGCACGATCAATTACAAAGGCCTTACGTTGGATTTGGGAGTCGGCGTTCATGTTTTCTCGAACGTTCTGGCAAAAAAATTCAACATCGGATTTGATGTTGGTGTTGATCCGGTCATCAATATGGCGATTTCAAAAGACGTCATCGGTTTGATTGCTGAAGGAAACTCTTCTACTCTTGACCAGGCAATGACTGTTGGTGCCGGTGTTGCCGCCGCCGCATATCTTGATTTGGATGTTCCTTTTGGATTTGATCTTGGTGAAAAAATCAAACTCCATGTGACACCTTCATATTACATTCCGTTGGTTTACCTGCCATACACTGATGTTACGGCTACGGTTCAGATCAATTCGGATGGTACGGCTTCTGTCAGCATGGACAAGACGCTTGCTGTTTATTCAGCACTTCCAATTTATAACTACATCAACGGCGATACGACTTTGGATTATCTGGACATTCTTTCAAAGGGTGGTTTTGATATTACTGTAGCCGGTGAGCTTGAATTCCTTGAGGTTTTGGATTTGGGTGCCAGCGCAACGAATATTCCGATTGTACCTTCTCATCTGCAGTCACAGTATGCCTACAGAGTTCAGGTTAATTACACTATGGAAACTTCGCTTCTTGCTCAGCTGATGTCAGGAAGTTTCAATTCTTCATCATTTGCTGACTGCTATTCTTTCGAACCTGTCGAAAGTGACGGAAGTACAATCAACGTATTCCGACCTTTGAAATTCGGATTCTGGGCAAATTGGCGTGTACTGGGAACGGAAATGCTCGTTCTTACACCATTCGTTCAGATGAGGTTCTTGGACGGAACTGTTGCAAATGCTGTTGGATTTGGCTTTGACTATGCTTTGAAGGCCCTCTTGGATTTGAAATTCTTCAGGACTTCTCTTACAACAAGCTATGTTGATAACATTTTCAAGCAGGAACTTGCACTTGCCTTTAACCTGCGATTCTTCGAACTCGACTTGGTTATCGCATCTGAGGCAACGACATTTGCAAAGAGTTTCTGTGGCTCTGGTGTCGGCGTAGGCGTCGGAGTAATCTTAGGTTTCTAGGGCGGCACTAAGTTGAGCGCGGCGAGGCAGATTCGCGCGGCGCTAAGTTGAGTGGCGCAAAAAAATAACCGCAGGGTTTAGGAGAAATCTTCTTTCCTGCGGTTTTTTTATGCCCGGACAAGTTTTGCACCGGCCTGTTTGCGGCGCCAGGTTCGCTCGACGTTAAGTTGAGCGGTGCGCTTAGATGTACTTGCGGATTTCCTTGTGCTCTATCATCTTGTTCTTGGAAGCGATGATGTAGGTTCCCAAAAGTGCGTTCACCGCATCAATTGATGCTGCGATGGAGCAAATCAGCGGGAAAGCCGGCTTGAGCAAAAGATAACCTGCATCAAAACCTCGGCCGTACCAGGTGCACAAAATCGTGATGGCGATGAAAGGACCGCCGACTGGAATCGGGCTTAAAAGGAACGAAAGCAGGAATGAAAGGGCAATAATCCACATTACATCAGCAAAGGAAATTCCCAAACCGGAATAAGAACGCAAAATTACGACGAAACTGATTGCCGTAACGCAGGCAGATCCGCCTCTGCCGAATGAGCTGAAAATCGGCAGACAAATCGAATTGAGCCGTCGCCTGATTCCGAAGCTTTCTTTTGAGTGTCGGATGTTTGTGACCAAAGCAAGGTTTGAATCCATGCTGAAAAAAGCTGTAAGGATAGTTGCGATTGTTCCGTAAAGAATCTTGAACGGATGAAGTTCCTTGAATGCGAAACGCAAAATCAGCGGATAAACTGCAAAAACTACGAAAACGAAAACCGAGAAAAGCATCAGGATGAAGCCAGTGTAAACGCCAGTTTTAATCATCGAAATGAACTGTGTAGTCCAGGTTGCGGCAATCACGACCATTCCAAAAGAAAGGATATCAACGAAGAAAGTCATCATCACGTAAAAAACGTGGGAGAGCGAGTCAAACAAAGTGTAGGCCGGTTTAGAAATGTTTTTATCAGAAGAGAAACCTGCACCGATAAAAATCGCGAACAGGAAAACCGGCAGAAGGAACGAGCCTTCCAAAAGCGATTCAAATCCTGAATATGGGAAAAGCTTCAAAAGATTTTCTGCAAGGTTCAATCCCTGAGGTGAAGTTACTTTTTCAACTGAAATCGGAATTCGAGGAAGCTTGAAAATCAAGGCTGGAATAATGCCAATGATTGTGAAAGCCAGTGAAACCAGCGCAATACTGATGAAAGTCTGGAGCACGATCTTTGTGATTTTATGTTCTTCGCGCAGGTTGCAGACAGATATTGCCATGCTGAAAAACAGAGTCGGAATCAAAGTCCATCGGCCAAAATGAATACAGAAATCTGTAAGGACAGACACAATTTTTTGAATCACGGCATTTTCGCTTGGAAGAAAAATTCCGGCAAGAACGCCTAAAACACAACCAATAAGGTATTTAATCCAAATCTTCATGGCTAAACAATAAACTATAATGACAATATTTTCAACTTGTATTATCATTATAATATGTCCGTACTTTTTATGAGCCTTTTGCTCGTAGTCATCATTAATTTGCCAGTTGTTTTACGAACTTTCGTCCATTCTCACATTCACAACGCCAAGCAAACTGATTATTTTACGATTCTGCCTTTTATCAGCCTGTGTATCTGCATTTTTTTGATTTACGTACACGGCCTTATGTGGAGCATTTTTGGCGCTCTGGTAATCACACTGATAATTCTTTTTACGAACATCGGACGCTTTTATAAATTCTGCATTCACCTTAAAAAAACATCTTTTTCTCCGGGATTCGTCGCAATCAGCGCAATCGAAACTGTCCTGCTTTTAGGATATATGTGCGTCCTGTTTGTATTTTTCCCAAGCTTCATCAACGTTGATATTTCCAAAAAAATCGTATACATGGGTGATGCAAAATCCGGCTACGTTGAAAAGGGCACGGAGCTGGCACGAACCACAGCAAAGGTCTTGATTTATCGGGATGCGCACAACGATTTTGGTTTTGATAAAAAAGCATCTGATAACGAAAATTCCGCGCTCACCGAAACTGCCGAGGTCGCAGAAACCACAGAGGCCACAGAAACAATCCAGGTTGCAGAAGCCACAGAACTCGCAGAAACTACTGAGGCCGCCGAGCAGAAGCCTGCCGTACTTTTTATTTCTGACATCTTTGCTGATGAAACAGATTCTGTCGGAACTCTGGCATACCTTGCCGATAAAGGATACGCCGTTTATTCGATGACATTTTATGACAGAAAATTGTCATATTTTGATGATGTGCGTGATGTCAACTTTATTTCAAAAGCCGCACTTAGAAACGAAAATAAGACAAATAAAGATGGATTTGCTGAAAAATATGACAAAATTGTCAAGTTTAATTATGACAAATATGACAGTGCCGTTTTAATTATGACAGAACTGGGAATTGACCAGTTTTATATTCTTGCTGATGGATATTGTATTCCTGCCGCAGAACAGCTCGCAGAAGTTTATCCTGACAAAATTGTCAACATTTATAAAATTAATTCTGACAACGAAATTCCAGGTTATGTCGACGGATACGGAAACTTTTCTGCAACCAAGCCGCTTGAGTGGGCAATCCTTGGCTATAAGATGAACCGCCGCTGGGATGATGCAAAACGAATCGCATTTTTCGCAAACAAAAAGTTTACTAAAACTGAATAGAACCGGGGGAAAAATATGACATTAAATCAGTTTGTTTCATATCTTGATGCAATACTTGAACCTCAGAATTTTGAATCGGATATTTCGCTGAACGGACTTCAGGTGCAAAATTCTGACAAAGATGCCCCGATTAAAAAAATTGCCTTTGCAGTTGACGCCTGCTACAAAACGGCAAGTCGTGCCATAGAAGAGGGAGCTGACGTGCTTGTCGTACATCACGGACTTTTCTGGGGAAAACCGCTTGCTTTGAACGGCCCTCACTACGATCTTATCAAACTGATGATGGAAAATAACCTTGCGCTTTATGCCTGCCACATCCCGCTCGATGCGAACAAGGAAGTCGGAAACAATTACGGTCTTGCCCGAAAAATTGGACTTACGGAAGATTCCCTCGAGGATTTTGGAAAATGGCGCGGAATGACTTTGGGTGTAAAGGGCTCTTTCGAAAATGCACTTACAATTGATGAAATCGAAAAAAGACTTTTTGGCCCGAACGAAAAGCCTCTTTCAGTTTTGCCTTTTGGAAAAAATCTTATCAAGACGGTCGGAATAATTTCGGGTGGCGCTTGGGAAGAGCTTGATTATGCAATCGAAGACAATCTTGATCTTTACATCACGGGCGAGGTGAGCCATCAGGTTTATCATCAGTGCCTTGAAAACAAAATCAATTTTATTGCAGGCGGTCACTACCAGACAGAAACGATGGGCGTCTCGCTTTTGAAAAATCTTGTTGAAGAAGAAACCAGTCTAGAAACTGTTTTTATCGACGTGCCAACAGGGTTATAATGTATGCCGCGAGTTTTCCTTCGGAAAACTCGACATGGATTTTCACAATCAGAAATATCAAATTTCTGATTGTATACTTTAATGTAGAAATTTGCGTAATGAAATGAGCAAATTTAAAATTAATTCAAAGTTCCATTGGGAACTTTGAATTAATAACCGTCCGACATGCTTCGGTTAATATCTCGCTGATAAAGTTCCTGATAAACCAAAGAACGCGTCTTAAGCATTTCTTTTCGTTCCTGTGGGAACGGCATGTGTCGCCAGAAAATTCCTCGGACTTCTTTATCAAGTTTCATCATACCTTCAGATTCAAATTTCATCCAAAGGATGTAGTCTTCAATGAACTTTTCTTTTACATCACCTTTTAATTTCTGTGATGTGAACCACTGATAATACTGACCGGTCAGACCTTCTTCCATCCAATAGTAAGAAGCCTTCTCTTTTGCAACCTGCCATCTAAGGTCAGCGCAGGCCAGAAGGATTGTGTACTGTAGGTTTTTAGGATACATCGGAACAATGATTCGTCCACGGCTTGTAACACGGTTGAATCTGTCGAAAGGTTCCCAACAGAAACCGAAATCACCGTAGGTAGGAATCAGGATTACGTAAGGCACGATTCGGTTCAAGACGTTTTTGTGGACACGGCAGAAAACTCCAGGATCGAGCGATTCAACCCAGGCCATTTCGCGCAGGACGTTCTCCCTGAAACCGATTCCTTTTGGAATACAGTGGAAAAATTCTTTTGTGAAAATCGGGAAGTGATTTCCCATTCGGCCGACTGACATTTTTGCCATCTGTCGGACCGTATCAAATTCAGTCATAAAGTCTGCGTTATTGACTTCTACGACGTTGCCGGCCAAAGCAAGTTTTTCATCAAGATGTTTTGAAGTTTCGTTTGCTTCTTCAAGGTCCGAGATGTACTGTGCGATTTCTCGGTCAATTTTGATGAGGAGTCGTACTTTTTCTGCAATGTCGTTACCCAATTTCTTTTGAACTTCAGAAAGGCATTCCTTGTGTTTTGTTCCAGGAATCTGCGGATGTGCGCAAAATTCATCAAGGTGGCCTTTAAGGGCATTTTCCATGTTCTGTCGTTCGTTTTCTTTGGCAGCGAGCATGGTTTCAGCATTCTGAACTTTTCCCTGAGCCTTGGTTTTAAGCTGCATAAGTCGGGCTGTTTCTTCAGAACTTCCGGCTGGAGCACCTTTTGCACGAGGCTTTGCTTCATCAGTGGCAGAAATTGTTATTATTCCCTGAGCGATGTTAGTAAACCATTCATCAAGATAATAAACCGGTTCGCCGAATGAATTATCCTGGAAGGAACGTGAGAAAATATCCTTCTGCTCATCAGTCATCAATGAAGGAAGCAAAATTCCAAAGCGGAGGAGCATCCTTTTGCATTCAGGGATGTCAGGTCGTTTTACCTTCTGTGAAATTGAACGCAGAACTTCCCAATATGGTGTGACAATTTGCTGTCGGAAAATTGTTCGGTCTTTAGGATCCTTGCAGGTAAGATATTTTGAAAGGAGGCTGTGCAGTCGCTGAGCAACTTCCGGTTCATCGGTTAGAGCCGTTTTATAGTAAGCCTTATCAGAATAAACCTGAGTAAGCGGTGTGTCTGCAATGAATTTATCAATTGGTGGAAACTTGGTTTTTGTCAAATCAACTGCATTAGCAGCGTTACTTGCTGATGTGCCTTCGGATTTTGAGTCTCCGTTTTCGGCAGTTTTATCAGTATCAACTGGGGCTGTATCAAATTCTAAATTGGATTCTGCAAGCAATGCAGCAATTTCTGGTGAAATATCGCTCATAACTTCTATTTTACCATTACACACGATTAAAGGCAAATACATAAGGATAAAAAAATTTTTTTCTTAAAATTAACTCAAAATTAAAAACGCTGACAATAATTCTTTTAGAGGTTGATTTATGAATATTGTTAGTTTTTCACCGTTCGGTTATGAAGGTTCGATTGTGACTATCGAAGTTGATTTGCGCAGGGGAATTCCGGCCGTGGATATTGTGGGTTTGGCCGACGGAGCCATCAAAGAATCAAGGGAAAGGATGCATTCGGCGATTATCAATTCAGGATTTGATTTTCCGAGGGAAAGAGTTTTGATCAGTCTTTCGCCTGCTGATTTGAAAAAAGAAGGCGCTGGATTTGATCTCGCGATTGCCCTTGCAGTGCTGATGGCCCAAAAACGGCTTGAAGGCATGGCCGAAATTGAAGGTCCGATTCTTGTGATGGGAGAACTCGAACTTTCTGGAAAAGTCAGGCCTGTCCGTGGAATTCATGCGGCAGTTTCGACGGCTTTTGAATGCGGAGTCAGAAACTGTATTGTCTGCTCGGACAATAAATTTGAGGCCGGCGGCGTTGAAGGGATGAATGTGTTTGAATGCAATTTTCTTTCTGATGCGTTTGCCTGTCTTGAAAAAATCGGACGGGGAGAAATTGACAATTGTTTTTGTTCAAAAATTGCTTTGGAAAACAGCAGCGAAACTGATTTTGGTTCCGTTCAATTTCCTCCGATTGAAGAAGGAACCGATTTTGCTGAAGTGAAAAATCAGCCTTTCCTGGTCCGCGGCCTTCAGATAGCCGCCGCCGGACGCCACAATCTGTTAGCCTTCGGGTCGCCAGGCTGTGGAAAAACGCTGGCGTTGCAGCGTTTTGTCTCGCTTCTTCCGTATCTGGATGAAGAAGAAGCGAGAAGCGTTACACGCATCCACAGCCTGGCGGGATTGGTCGGACGGGAAGTTTCTCTTGTGAGAAAACGGCCGTTCAGGATGCCGCATCAAAGTGCCTCTCTGGAAGGCGTCTGCGGCGGCGGGGTCCATTGTGCGCCCGGCGAAGTATCGCTGGCACACAACGGCGTCCTGTTTTTGGACGAAGCGGCCGAATTCAGAAGCTCGGTTTTGCAGATGCTGCGTGTGCCGCTCGAACAGCACACCTTGACGTTGTGCCGGGCGGGGCGGTCGACGGTTTACCCGGCTGATTTTCAGCTTTTGCTTGCGACAAATCCGTGTCCGTGCGGTAATTTTGGAAGCAGGGAAAAAATCTGTCTTTGTTCGGTTCGTTCGGTCGAACAGTATTGGAAAAAATTCAGTGCGCCGCTTTTGGACCGTATCGACATCAGGATTCCTGTCGAATCTGTGCCTGAGTCTGGAACATCGAGCGATTTTTCATCGAGTGTTTCATCAGCAGAACTGCGTGTTGGAATCGGCCGAGCCATCCACACGCAAAAAGTCCGACAGGGGAAATACAACTCACGCCTTTATCCTGAAGAAGTGAACCTGTATTGTGCTCTTTCGTCGGAATGCAATCAGTTTTTGGACGAAGCGGCCTATGAGCATCGGCTTTCGGCACGTGCGGTAAGTTCCTGTAAAAAAATCGCCCGTACAATTGCGGATATGGAAGGTCACGAATCCATTGAATTTGCTGATCTGGAAGAAGCGGTCAAATACAGGAAAAATGAGGGAGGCCTGAGTCTGTGTTGTTAGGTGGAATTGTGCTTTTTGTTGACAAAATGATGTATGGTGTATTACATTTGAAAGCAAGAGGTGACAAAATGACAGCAATTAGCATACGTTTAGATGATAATACAAAAGAAAAATTCGGGGAATTCTGTGATGAGGCAGGGCTTTCGGTTTCAGCTGCGATTACGATGTTTATAAAAACTGTAGTTCGGGAAAAAAGGATTCCGTTTGAAATAAGAACAACTGCTCCTGTCGATAAAAGCGATTTTTACAGTGAGGAAAATCAAAAATGGCTTAGCGAGCAGGTCCGTCTTTATAATGAGGGAAAACTTCATTTTGAAGAACATGAATTAATACGGGAATAAAAATGAAAAAAATCTGGACCGATTTAGGCTGGGAACAATATCTTTTTTGGCAGGTGCAGGACAAGAAAATCTTGAAAAAAATCAATCGGCTGCTAGATGATATTTCCCGAAACGGATACAAAGGCATAGGGCATCCGGAACCATTAAAAGGAAATCTGAGCGGTTGGTACAGTAGAGAAATCGATGATAAAAATCGACTTGTATATAAAATTGAAAATGAAGATATAATCATCTTGCAATGCAAAAACCACTACTTCGATAAATAATCAATTTTTCTGGAATTGTGCTTTTGATTTGTTTGGTGATATAATCAATCAATTCATTTTACTTACGGAGATAAAAAATGACTTTAAAAGAATTAAACGTAGAACGACTTAAGATCCGAAAAGAAGATCCTGTTCGTGCAAATGTACTTACAATGCTCGTAAATGCTGTAAAAAACGTGACGATTGATGAACGCCGACCGGAAACAGATGCGGATTTTGCAAAAGCTGCAATGAAAATGTACAACGAAACCAAAACAAATATTGCTGATTATAAATCAAACGGCGCTGATACAGCAGAACTCGAGGCAGAACTTGCCGTAATCGAAACATTCCTTCCAAAAATGCTCAGTGAAGATGAAATGATTGCTGCGGCAAAAAAGGTTGTTGAAAGCCTTCCAGAAGGCGACCGTGTTTTGAAAAACATCATGCCACGTCTCAAAGAAATCGAAGGATTTGACATGAAGGCTGCCAAAACTATCGTAGAAAAGGTTTTGGGTTAAAAAGCGGCAGTCAGTTGTGCGCGAATTTTTGACGCGGAGCTAAGCTTAGTAGTGAAAACAGCGCGAATTAAGTTTGGCCCGCACAAAATTTGCACAAAATTTGCACAAAATTTAAACATAAAAAACCGGACATCGTGCGGCTAAATTCGAAGTGATCTTCTGACAGTCGGCATCCTGCCCGGTTTTTTGATTTTTAAACTCGCCGTAAATTGAGTTTTACTTGCGAGTTATTTGCACGTTATAAGCGCTTTATTTGCTAAGCAGCTTGTTCATCCTCTTAACGAATTCAGCTGGATCGTTGAGTTCTGCTCCTCCAACGAGAAGAGCCTGGTCAAGCAGGACTTCTGAAATATCAGCGATGTATGCTTCATCATCTGAATCCTTGATTTTTGCGATGATTGCATGATCAGCGTTGATTTCAAGAATTGGCTTGAGAGTTCCAAACATATTCTGTCCCATAGCCCTCATCATCCTTTCCATCTGGAAACTTGGATCGTTTTCATCAACTACGATGCAGCAAGGCGAATCGCTCAATCGCTTTGAAAGAACAACGTCCTTAACTTTGTCGCCAAGGGCCTTCTTGATTTTTTCCAAAACAGGCTTGATTTCTTCGGCCTTCTTTTCGGCTTCTTCCTTATTGATTCCGAGTTCTTCGTCGCTTCCAGCTCTGTTTACGGCCTTAAGGTCAAAGTCCTTGTATTTTCCAAGACCTGGAATGACGATGTCGTCGATGTCGTCGCTCATGATCAAAACTTCGAAACCGGCTTTCTTGTATGCTTCCAAAAGCGGGCTTGCTCTTAAGTTTTTCTCGTCACCGCCTGTGATGTAGTAAATTGCTTTCTGATCAGTCTTCATTCGCTGAACGTAGTCTGCAAGGCTTGTCCATTTTTCACCCTTGAGTCCGTCTGGAAGTTCACCTGTTCCTTCATCAGCGGTACTCTTGAATCTGATGATTTCTGCGATTTCATCCTTGTTTGCAAAATCGCTGTAAAGTCCTTCCTTCAAAGGTCGGTTGTACTGGCTGATGAACTGTGCCCATTTTTCGATTGCTTCTTTCTGCTCATCAGTTCGGTCTTTTGCATCAACTGCGAGGGCCTTTGCTGATTTTTCTCCCATCTTCTTGAATTCGCTCAAAAGTTTCTTTACAGATTGGGTCTTGATTGCGCTCAAGATTCGGTTCTGCTGTAAAATTTCTCGACTTACGTTCAAAGGCAAATCTTCGCTGTCGATGATACCTTTTACGAATCGCAGGTAGCTTGGCAAAAGTTCCTTGTCATCATCAGTGATGAAAACTCGTTTTACGTAAAGCTTAACGCCGCTTGCGTAATCAGCCTGATACATGTCGAAAGGTGCGGTTTCAGGAACATAGAAAAGAGTCGTGTATTCCTGGGTTCCTTCTGCGTTTGTGTGGACGTACATCAAAGGATTGCTTGAATCATGCGAAATGGTTTTGTAGAAATCCTTGTAATCGTCCGGCTTCAATTCGCTCTTGCTTCTCTTCCAGAGTGCTGAAGCCGAGTTGATTTTATCAACTTTATTTTCAGTTTCTGTGATGTTGCCTTTGTCGTCATATTTGTTCTGTTCGTAATGCAGGTAAATAGGGAAGGCGATATGATCTGAGTATTTTTTGATGAGGT
>JAILRX010000163.1 GCA_024697985.1 Treponemataceae bacterium
GAAAACATTTTCTGCCGTGATATGAGCCATGACAGAATCGGTGCTTCCGAAAATCTCTTCAAAATGATCCTGATTCAATTTTACCTGATCCCAGTTATCGAACCAGTCTTCTTCTCCATTATCAAGTTTTAGTCTAGGAAGTCCCAAACAGCAAAATACCGTTACGACTGCTAAAACTATTATGAACCACCAGCGGTTTTTTATCTGAAACCGTGCAACTTTTTCAAACCAATCATTGATTTTGGAAACTTTCATAAACTCTCCTTGGGTTTTGTAGTTAGCAATTGCTAACTACATTGATATATTATTCTTATATGAATAATTGTTCAAGTGTATAACACTGTTATTTTAAATTTTCTTGTAATTTTTTACTCAAATTTAAAAACTGTGACAATAATTAGGATATGAAACTCTTTTATAAAAATTTTCTGTTTTTATTGATGTTGATGGCTTGCTCTCAAGTCTGCTCGTGCAATCCTTCGTCAGCGGTTACCGAGATTCCAAAGTCTTCATCAGCCAGCGTAAAAATCGCAAACTGGAATCTGCAGACCTTTTTTGATGCCGTCCCGACTGGAAACGAGTATTTCGGCTTTACCAAAAATGATAAGGGCTGGAATCAGGAAAGATATCTGGATCGGGTGGAAAGATTGTGCTCGGTCATACAAAGCATCGATGCTGATATCATCGCGCTCGAAGAAATCGAAAATGAAGGCGTAATTTACGACATCGTAAACAATTACCTTTTCCAGGGCCGGCGTGACAAGGCGTACAATTACGCAATTTTTGCAGGCGAAAGCGACCAGGCCTTTGGCGTCGCGCTTTTAAGCCGCTACCCTATTCTGGACTATTCAGTGCATCAGATAAGCGTTGTCGGAGAAGTTTCCGAGCAGCCTAAAATGCGCCCGATTGCAAAAGCACTCGTTCAAGTCGGCGACAAAACGCTTTCTGTCTACGTCTGTCATTGGAAAAGCAAGTCCAGCGGCGAAGAAGAAAGCGAAATCTGGAGAAACTACTCTGAGGTTCAACTTGCAAAACTGATTTCAAATGACTCAAATCCAGTTTTTGTAACCGGTGATTTCAACCGCGACCTGGACGAATTTCAAATTTCAAGCCATCTTCTTTCCAGCGATTACACAGGCTCGATTAAACTGCGCTCTAGCATGAGTTCGGACCAGCTTTCAGCGCATTCGGACCAGCTTTCAGGGCGGTCTGATTTACCCGATGTCTACCTGAATTCAGCCTGGCTTTTTCGAGCCGTAGCATCAATCTACAAGGACGAAGGCAGCTATTTTTATCAGGACAACTGGGAAAAAATAGATCATTTTATGTTTTCTAAGGATGTGGTTTTGAAAAGTTTTTCTACGGTAAAGTATGCGGAAAATGTGAGTGAAAGCGGCACACCGTACCGCTATTCATTTTGGAGCGGCAAAGGCTTTTCCGACCATCTGCCGCTCGAATGTATAATCGAATTATAGAGTCTCGATCATATCCATCATGTTGTCGAGCCAGTCCCCGCTGAAATCTTCGATTTTTCCAGCATCAACGAGCTTGGCAAGTTCCGGATTGATTGGAAGTGCCGATGTCGTCTTGATTCCGAATTTTTTGGCAACTTCATTAACCTTGCTTTCGCCAAAAACAGGAACTTTTTTACCACAATCAGGGCATTCAAAATAGCTCATGTTTTCAACAAGTCCCAAAACCGGGATGTTCATCATGTTGGCCATGTTGACGGCTTTTTCTACAATCATGCTGACCAATTCCTGTGGGCTTGTTACGATGATGATTCCATCAATTCTGATTGTCTGGAAAACTGTAAGCGGTACGTCACCTGTTCCAGGTGGCATATCGATAAACATATAGTCAACGTCCTGCCAGATAACATCAGTCCAGAACTGTTTTACGGCGCCTGCAATAACTGGTCCTCGCCAAACTACAGGATCTGATTCATTTTCCAAAAGCATGTTGATGGACATAACCTGAATGCCTGTTTTTGTGTAAGCAGGAATCAAACCGTCGCCTTCTTCCGTTCCCAAAGCCTTTTCGTGAATGTTGAAGCCTTTTGGAATTGAAGGACCTGTGATATCAGCATCAAGAATAGCTGTATTATGATTTCGTCGTTCGCTCAAAACGGAAAGCATTGAAGTTACAATCGATTTTCCAACTCCACCTTTTCCACTTACAACACCGATAACTTTTTTAATGCTGCTTTTTGG
>JAILRX010000195.1 GCA_024697985.1 Treponemataceae bacterium
GAAGAATCAGCCTGTTCCTGTGTGATGTAGCCTGATGCAACCATGTTTTTCAATACATCCTGCTGACGGTTCATCGCTCGGTTCGGATGTGAAAAAGGATTGTAGAAAGCCGGGTTCGAAAGCTGAATTACAAGAATTGCAGATTCGGCCGGAGTAATCTGGGTAGCATCGTGGCCAAAGTAAAATTTGGAAGCAGCACTTACACCATAAGTTCCGCCACCAAAAAAGATTTTATTGGTATAAAGTTCAAGGATTTCGTTTTTGGAATAACGGCGCTCCATCTGAACGGCCCACCACAATTCCTTCAGTTTTCGTGACACTGACTTTTCGGCTCGGTCGCAATAAAGCGTACCGGCAATCTGCTGGGTCAAGGTAGATCCACCACCAAGAGAGCGGTTCGTAAGGACACCGACGACGCCTCGGAAAATAGCCTTAAGACTGAAACCGCTGTGCTGATAGAAGATTCGGTCTTCTCGAGTCAAAAGCGCATCAATCATGTGCTGAGGGATGTCATTGAAGGCGATCATCTCTCGTTTTTCATCTGAGGCAAATTCAGTAATAAGTTCACCGTTTATATCAAGAACCTTTGTAGGAAGAGCAGGATTGAACTGCGTAAACTGCTCGGTTCTAATTGTATTTACAGTAGTAGAAATACCAAGTCCAAGAAGGATGCCGAAAAACAATGCGAAAAAAACATTGAGGTATAACATTACTCTTGTACTGGCTTTGATCTTTTTCATATCTTTAAATGGTATAAAAGGGATAGAAGTTTGTCAAGAACTGCAAAAAAAAAGGCCGGTTAGGAAACCGGCCATGCCCATCAGGCAGCCAGATGAGTAATGGGTGGGAGGGGATGTACTCACCTGACATTTTAATTATCGACAATATATCCAAAATCTTTAACATTTTTTTAAATTTTGTTAATCAGATACTACAGAAAGTGGATCTATGTTCTTATTTCCGTCTAAAATCTCAAAATGAAGGTGTGGGCCCGTAGTCATTCCGGTAACTCCGACATAACCGATTATAGTTGAGCCTTTTACGAACTGATCCTTGCTTACAAGGACATTGCTCAAATGTGCATAAAAACTTCGCCTCGTTTCAGAATGCTTTATCTCGATGTACTTTCCGTAAACATTGTCGTATCCTACCCTCGTGACATATCCGGATGCGCAGGAAAAAACTTCGCTTCCTTCAGGAGAAGCAAGGTCTATTCCACGATGAAAAAGCGGTTTTCCGGAAATCGGGCTTATCCTCATGCCGAAGCTTGAAGTCAGGACGCTGTTTGCAAGTGGCATTCTGTAGGAAGAATCCAAAAAGAAGGTTCTTTCTGTCATCCCAATCTGATAGTCAGGATAAAACTCAAAGATTTCTCCATTGATTCTGAACTTTGCGACTGGTTCTGTAGTTCCGCATTTTTTCTTGAGAAGTATTTCAAAAGTTGAAACTGGATTTTCTGAAAGATAGAGGGCCTTGCAGTTTGGAACTATCAGTTTTTTTCCGCTGATATTTTCAGATGGATTTGCAATATGGTTTATCGTAGCCAGAGTTTCCTGACCTACATTAAAGCGCGATGCAAGCGTAAAAAACGTATCGTTTTCCTGTGCCGTATACTCATAAAAAAGAATCGATGAAACTATCTGCTCGTTATTTTGAACCGGCTGAGAAAGCAGCATGTAATTCTGCTCCACATCAAAACAGAACTGCTTGAACATGATGTCTTTATTGGAAAGATTTTGTATTGGAAGAATGTTTTTTACTTCAAAAACCTGCGCATAAAGGCTGATGGATGCAAAAATGAGAAGGACTAAAATTGATAAAAGTCTTTTATCGTTTTTTAACACAGAATCCAATGACTCCTGCAGCAACGAAAAGCAGGACAAAGATAATCAAGGCTGCAATTCTGTAGTAATTGAGGACAAGAACAAACGGAACCAAAATTCCGCAAATAATCAAAATCGTAATGGAAAGCGTTCGTATAAAATTGAACCAGAAAGTCTTTTTTTCTTCTCCGGTTTTACCGCGAAGATTTTTTATGAAGGAAATGACTATGGCATAAACTATAAGTACGGCGGCCAGAGAAAGAACGGATACGGTATAAGCGTATGGTGCCCTGTCAGCAAAAAGCCAGAACGGAAAAACGACTGCAAAACAGGAAGCAAAACATAAAACGGCAATCAATATGAAAAAAACTGCATTCTTCAATTTTTTTAACTCAATCCTATAAAAAAATAAAACCGCCCGGGAGAATTAAACTCTCGGACGGTCTCATTATAAAAGAGTATTTTACTCTTCTGCAATAGCTTCTGCTGGGCAAGTAGCAGCACAAGTACCGCAACTAACGCAAGCTGCAGCATCGATAACTCTTTTTCCGTCGCCTTCGCTGATTGCTCCTACTGGGCATTCACCTTCACAAGCGCCACAATTTACACAAGCATCTGAAATTTTGTAAGCCATAGTTTGTCTCCTAATATTTAAGTGTAGAATTTTGATGTAATGAAAAAATAACACAATAAATTATGGAAGTCAAGAAAAATTGATGATATCATATTGATATGGAAAAATTGGAAAAATACATTGATCACACAAATTTAAAGGCTTTTGCAGTAAAAGCTGATATCGAAAAATTATGCGCAGAAGCAGAAGAAAATAATTTTGCATCTGTATGCGTAAACCCATATTGGGTTCCTTTCTGTGCAGAAAGGCTTTCAAAAACAGACGTAAATGTCTGTACCGTAATCGGATTTCCACTCGGTGCGACGAGCACGGAAAGCAAGGCTTTTGAAACAAAAACAGCCGTTGAACAGGGAGCAGATGAAGTTGACATGGTAATCAACGTGGGGCTTGCAAAAGACGGAGAATGGGACGCGCTTACAAAAGACATAGAAGCTGTTGTCCTTGCGGCAAAAGACACATGCAAAGATACGGTCGTAAAAGTAATTCTTGAGACCTGCTATCTTACTGATGAGCAGATTGTAAAGGCTTGCGAATGCTGTAAAAAGGCACAGGCCGATTTTGTAAAAACCTCGACAGGTTTTGGAACGGACGGAGCAACCGTCCATCATGTGGAAATCATGAAAAAAACCGTAAAAGATGAGCTAAAAGTTAAGGCAGCAGGAGGAATTCGTGACAAGGAAACGGCGCTTGCAATGATCAAGGCAGGCGCTTCAAGACTTGGAACTTCAAGCGGAAAATCAATTATCACATAAAATTTAAATAAAAGAGGAGAAACTATGCCTAACACAAAGAGAAAAACAAAGCTCAATGCTGGGCAGGCACTTCAATTGATCGTGCCATACGCTAAAGACAAGCTGGTCGAACAGATAAAAGCGGTTTCCGTAATCGTAATCTACCTGGTTCTCTTCCAGCTGATTGTCCTGAGACTTCCGATTCAGCAGGCCGGAGTTATCACTCTTGGTATTGTTCTTGTTGTAATCGGACTTGCTTTCTTCATCGACGGATTGAATCTTGGACTCATGCCACTCGGTGAAATTTGTGGTGTAAAGCTTCCCCAAAAATCAAAATTACCCGGCATCCTGCTTTTCGCATTGATTCTTGGTGTTGGCGCAACCCTTGCCGAACCTGCAATCGGAGTATTGAAGGCGGCGGGCTCTACGGTTAAACCGTGGGACGCACCGCTTCTGTTCCGCCTGCTGAATAAGGACTCTACGCTTCTTGTAGCCGCCGTCGGTCTTGGCGTCGGTCTTGCCGTTATGTTCGGTATGCTCAGATTCCTTTACAACTGGTCGCTCAAGCCGTTCATCATGACAATCATCCCGATTCTGCTGGCATTCAGCGTTTTTGCCCTTTTCAACAAAAACCTGATGCACCTGACAGGTCTTGCATGGGACTGCGGAGGTGTTACGACAGGACCTGTAACAGTTCCACTCGTACTTTCACTTGGTATCGGTATTTCCAGAATCGTCGGAGGAAAAGACGGAGAAAGCGGAGGATGCAACGGTTTCGGTGTTGTAACGCTTGCATCAGCCTTCCCTATCCTTACAGTATACATTCTTGGCGTCGTCCTTATGTTCTCAACGCCAGTACCGATGAGCGAAGTTGAATTTTCAAAACCGGAAAATCACGAAAAAATCGTTAAGCTTTTCAAAAATGAAGCAGATGCAAATGCTTACATGACAAAAAATCTGAGCGAAGAAAATCTTGCAGTTTATCTATCGTCGCAGAACAGCTCAGAAGAAATCGCTTCTGATGAAACGGCTTTATCTGTAGAACCGGAAAGTGAAAAAATCAATGTCGGAAAGGTCATCCTTACGAAATTCAAGGAAGCCTTACAGGCAGTTCTTCCTTTGAGCCTTTTTTTGCTTCTGGTACTTGTTGTCATCCTCAGGGAAAAAATCAAGCACAAGGATGAAATGTTCCTCGGACTTTCATACGCCATCATCGGAATGATGCTGTTCAATCTGGGAATTGAATTTGGACTTTCTAAACTCGGCGATCAGATCGGAGGAAACCTTCCTGCAAGTTTCAAGGCAATCGCGATGACATCAGAGCAGAAAAACATCGAAAACTTCGATAAATCCCTGGTTTATGATGCCGTAAACGAAGACGGAACTCAGGAAGAGTTTTTCTATATGAAAGACGGCCAGAAAATCTCTACCGTAACCTTTGATGAAAACCAATACGACGCAGAAAAAGCTGAATATAAATACATTCCTGTAAAGGGGCCTCTTTTCGGCAAAAAAGAAAATGCGTTCTGGGGAATTTTTGTCGTGCTTCTATTTGCCTTTCTGATGGGATTCAGTGCTACCCTTGCAGAACCTGCCCTCAATACTTTGGGAGCAACGGTTGAAACCTTGACGGTCGGAACTTTCAAAAAATCACTTTTGATAAACACCGTTGCAATTGGTGTAGGTATCGGACTTAGCGCCGGAGTTGCCAAAATCATCTGGAACATACCTTTGATTTACATCATCGGAGTTCCATACGCAATTCTGCTTGTACTTTCAGCAATATCAGAAGAAAACTTTGTTAATATCGCCTGGGATAGTGCCGGTGTTACGACAGGTCCTATCACAGTTCCTCTCGTTCTTGCGATGGGTCTTGGTATCAGCAGTCAGGTCGGAGTTGTCGAAGGATTCGGTATCCTGGCTTCAGCATCTGTATTCCCAATTCTTGCCGTACTGCTCGTCGGATTGTACACCAACCACAGACGAAAGAAAGCCTTGAGCGGAGAATAAGGAGGAAATTATGAAATTGAACAGTGCTGTTAAAATCGTATGCGAATTGAACACAAGCCTCGAACCTCAGATGAGTAAAATCCTCCAGGATCTTGGAATTCAAAATTTCCATGCACAGAAGGCAAGAACGGAAGTTTATCGAGAAAGAAAGGCCTATTTTGGTCTTACAACAAAACTGATGATAGAAGATGACCCGAACACCATCTATTCTTTTTATATTCCAAAAGAACTTGAAGAAAAGGTTTTGCGGGAAATCGCTCATCGCCTTAACCTGAACATTGCAGGTTACGGTTCAATCTGGAGCGAAAAGGTAGAAATTTCAGGAAGCGAAAAGTTCATCAACAGCAACATCGACCTTGACCAGCTTACAGCGCCTGAATCGCTGATTGTTTCAAAGAACCTTGTTGCGATGGATATTATCGTCCAGCGAGGCCTTTCCGAAGATATCATCAAGGCTGCCCTGGATTTGGGAATGTGCGTACCGTGCATTTTCTACGGAATTGGAACTGGTTTCAGAAACACAATCGGAATTTTAAGGATTACGATTCCGGCTGAAAAGGAAATCATCCGCATCATCGTGCCAAAATCAGAATCCGAAGAAGTCATGAACAAATTGATTGATGTCGGACATCTTGATAAACCGGGAAAAGGATTCATCTACCTTTATTCAGCAAACATGGGCATAATCGACACGAAAATCTTCCGAGGAAAGTCATTGAGCGCCGCCAGCATGGAGCAGATCATCGCGGCAATTGATGGCCTTAAGGGAAATGTTGACTGGCGTAAGAAAGAAACTTCACATCTGACAGGAACAAACTCAAAAAGAAAATTCCTTACGGACATGTCGAACATGAGTATTTTCAACGATGAAGGTTTTTACGAGCAGCTCGTTACAAAAGCCATGGAAAATGGAGCCGCCGGTGCTACGACAAGCAACGAGCGTTTTAAGGGCGGAAGCGAAGATGCCAAGGACATTTCGCCTTCACGTGAAAGAAGTGATTTTGTAATCAGCAACGAACAGAAAGAAAAACTGGTTGACGTCATCAGTGAAGAAGAGGTTTTCCAGAAAAACGAAAACGGCTTTATCGAGTTGAAAAAAGTAATGAAGGCATGCACCTATCTTGGTTAGGCGTTCCGGGCTTAATTTTTGAGCC
>JAILRX010000223.1 GCA_024697985.1 Treponemataceae bacterium
AATTCTGGACTTTGGCGTATGCTACGAAGGCTATGCCAGTGACGTAACGCTCACCTTCGCACGAGGTCCTTTGAGCGAAAAGCAGGAGCTGATGCTAAGCCTGGTACAAAAAGCCGCTGACGAAGCAATCGAATTCTACAAGCCTGGAATTCCTGTAAGGCAGGCTTCTCTTAAAGTTGATAAAATTTTTGCAGCGCACAAGATGAAAATGCCGCATTCACTCGGACACGGGACCGGTCTTGAAATCCACGAGGAGCCTTTCGTAAGAAGCCGGGCTTCTCTCGAGGACATTTTCGAACCGGGCAATATCGTGACGCTCGAGCCTGGTCTTTACGAGCCTGATGCCGGCGGCGTTCGACTCGAAAACGACGTTCTGATAACAGAAAACGGCAACGAAGTTCTGACAAAGTCGCGGATTGTGCGGCTTTAACTCATCGTGCCGGACAAAAAAAATGGCGGGGCAAATCGAAGTTTTCCTTCAAAATGCCTCGCCTTTTTTATTTTTACGCGGCGTGCTTTTTTTTAAGCAAGTTTACGCGGCGCGCAGTAAAAATCGCGCCGTAAAAGTCGCCTTAAAACTCGCGCCGTAAATCGCGCCTTATTTGATTTCGTAAATCCAGCCTTTAGGAGCTTCAACAGTTCCCATCTGAATTCCTGTCAATGTTTCACGCAATTTTCCCAAAACCGGTCCGATTTCGTCCATTCCGGCTGGAACCATGATTGACTTTCCGTGATCATCAATCTGTCCGATTGGTGAAATTACGGCAGCTGTTCCACAAAGACCGATTTCAGCAAAATCAGCAAGTTCGTTCTTGTTAACCTGTCTTTCTTCAACTTCTATGTGCAGGTAATCTTTTGCAACCTGAACCAAAGAACGTCTTGTGATAGAAGGCAAAATTGAGTTTGATTTTGGAGTTACAAGCTTTCCGTCTTTTGTTACGAAAAGGATGTTTGCTCCACCTGTTTCTTCGATGTATGTGTGTGAAGCAGGATCTGTGTAGATGTTTTCAGCATATCCGCATTTGTGTGCATCAACGATGTTGTAAAGTGACATAGCGTAGTTAAGACCAGCCTTGATGTCACCTGTTCCGTGTGGAGCAGCTCGGTCGAGGTCAGAAATTCGAACCTTGATAGGTTTTACTCCGCCCTTGAAGTAAGGTCCAACTGGAGTACAGAGGATTCGGAACTGATATTCATCAGCTGGTTTTACGCCGATTACAGCGTTTGATCCGAACATATATGGTCGAAGATACAATGTAGCTCCGCTTCCGTAAGGTGGAACCCAGTCGATGTTAGCTTTTACAACATCAAGACAAGCCTGTACGAATTTGTCTTCTGGGAAAACAGGCATTTCAAGTCGTCGGCAGCTGTCTGCCATTCGGCTTGCATTTAAATCAGGGCGGAAAGTAACGATTCTTCCGTCAGCTGTTTCATAAGCCTTAAGGCCTTCAAAACAAGTCTGTGCGTACTGTAGAACGCCGGCGCATTCTGTAATTACAACTTTGTCATCATCTGTCATGCAGCCTTTATCCCAAGCGCCATCCTTGAAATTAGCTACGAATCGTTTGTCAGTTTTCATGTACCCGAAAGGTAAATTTCCCCAATCTAAATCTTTTTTTGCCATTTTTGCACCTCTTATTTGCATTAATTTACTTTTAGAACTTTATCACTATTGAAAAGTTTACGCAATTACGGGGGATAAAAGGGAAGGTTTTTACAAATTCTTAAATACAAAAAAGTTGTGAGTTGTCATTTTTAGATTTATACTTAGTTTCAAGCATAAGGTTTTCTACATTATTTAAGATAGGAAAATATTAAATGAAAAACAAAATTGAAAAACCAGTTAACTTGCAGCCTCACTATAGTTTTGTAAACACGATTTTGATCATATCAACTTATTTTGCTTACATTATATTCAGCTACTTTCTTTTGGTTTTTTGTCAGCTTTACACTTTTAAATCGCTGATCACAATCTATACGTCATGGCCGGTTCTAATCTTTTATGTGATTAATCTCGCACTGTGTCTGGTTCCGACGATTCTTTTCCAAAAGCAAATCAAGATTTTTGATGGCTCACCTGCAGCCGTCCAGAAAGTCAACAAGATGGTAAAATTTCAAACCGTCTATCATTCTCTGGCGCCATCTGCCATGGCATTCGCCTTCACATTCATCTGTCAGGCTTCGTGCAATTACGTACTCGGAATGAAATCAGAAGACAACGATATTTTGACAGGCGTTGTCGGTTCGTTTTTTATCATCGCAATTATTTTTTACTGTCTCTGGGTAAAAAATACAGAAGAGCATCTTGCATGGCTGCCTTTTGATAAAAAGGACATCATGTTCGGTTCGAGCATGCGAAAAATCCTTGAGGTAACGCTCGGTCTTTTGGGTGTCGCAATGCTTTTGATGACCGCAAACCACGTAATCGAATTCGTTCCGGAAGGAAGGACAATTCCTTACATGTACGTCACAGTTCTTATCCCGGTTGCGGCCGTTGCAGTAATTCTGTGCGCGTTCGACCTTTCGATTACAAACAGCACGGACAACAAGCAGCTTAAAAAAGTCCTTTCATCAATGAAAGAATTTGCTGATAAAGATTACACTCAGGCTGATCTGCCGGTTTTGACCCGAGAAGAATTCGGTCTTGTCTGCAACAACATCAACAACATGAAAAAGGAAACAAAAAACCTTTTGAGTGAAATCGCCGAATCCTCAAGCCAGACCGTAGAATTTTCTAAAAAGATGGGAAATGACCTGAGCGAAATGGTGGATTCGGTAAATCAGATTGAAACGACAATCAAATCAATTTATGAAGACGTAAATTCACAGGTTGATAACGTTGATGAAACCCAGCAGACCGTTTCTTCAATTCAGGGCGCGTTGAAAAAACTCGACGGCAACATCGAATCGCAGGCCGCAAGCGTAACTCAATCTACGGCAGCCATCACGCAGATGGTTGCGAACATCCATTCTGTTTTTGGCATTTTGGAAAACAACAACAAGCAGGTTCAGGCCCTTACCGAAGCTGCCCAGATCGGACAGAACGACGTAAAAACCGCAGTTGAATCAGCCAGCCTGATTACACAGAACTCAGTCTTCCTGCAGGACGCCATCGTGATGATTCAAAGCATTTCAAAGCAAACCAACCTGCTTGCCATGAACGCCGCAATAGAAGCGGCTCACGCAGGAGAAGCCGGAAAGGGATTTGCCGTAGTTGCAGAAGAAATCAGAAAGCTTGCGGATCAGTCAAATCAGCAGGCCAACGCGATGAAACAGCACATCAAGTCGCTTTCGGAAGACATAAAAGCCGTTTCGGACAATACTCTTAAAGTTCAGTCGGCTTTTGAAAATATCTACACGACTGCTGAAGCTGTACGAAATCAGGAAGATGTCATCGTAAATGCAATGAAAGAACAGGAAAACGGAAGTACGCAGGTTCTGGAAGGCATGGAATCCATCAATTCTGTTTCGGTTGAAGTTAAGGACCAGTCGAACGACATCCTCAGCAACACCGAAGCAATCGTTCAGAAAATGAACAACCTTAAAGTTTCGTCAGAAAAGGTTCTTGAAGGAATGACCGAAATCGAAGAGGTTTCAAAGTTGATTTCAAACAACACGAACGAATCGATGAAGAGTGCCGAGGACTGCAGCTCAAGTATTTTGAACATGCAGGCCAACGTCGAAAAATTCAAGATTTAATTCAAGTTTGAGTCTTGTTCCTTTTTTGCAGCCGGATTATCGCCCCTCGCGTATCTGCAGGGGATTCCGGCTTCAAGTCTTTCCTTTTCACTTTCCAGCTGATAATCAACCATGCGCTTGAAAATATCCATCAATGATTCCGGATCCGCATCACTTCCAAGTCCGGAATTCTGCAATTCCTTTATCAGATAATAGCAGCTTTCAATAGTAGAAACACATTCTTCTGCAGGCTGCTGCTTGAATTTGAACTGACTGAGATAACTTCCCTCAAAAGAAATTTTTGGAAGGGCTTGAAGATTCGGGCTCAGGCGCAGCATCTTTTTTGCAAAAAACCAGGTCGCATCCACGACGATTACCAGAAGCTTTTTTTTGTTGTCTGAAAGGGCATTTTTTGAAGCAAGAGTTTTTGCAGTCCAGGCATTTTCATCAGGATATAAAACGACCGGAAAATACTGATCGTCTGAAAGCAATTCCTTGAGCCTTTCATTTTGGGTAAAATCAATTCCGATAAGGATTTCTGAATCTATCAGCGTAAGATGGGCAAGACGCCCCGTACCGGTTTTCTGTTTGTACGCCTCTTTCGGATGCATCAGGATGATGAACTTGACGCCAGGATCAAAAGATTTGATGTATTTGCAGTAACAGGATTTCAAAGGCCTGAAACATTTGTAACATTTTCCAAATTCCATATACTAGAATTATATAGAAAAAGTTAATATATTAATATATAATTTCAAAAACTTATCGTAGAGAGGTTTTTATGGATTTATCCTATAAAAAATCAAATTTAGTTTATTGCATAATTGCTATCATTCTTGGACTTCTTCTCTTAATCGTACCAAAATATTGTATATATACACTCGTCATTCTTTTGGGATTTTTCTCGATTGGAAATGGCGTCTATAACATGATCAGAACCCGTCATCTGATATCAGATCCTGACTTTTATGTCTTGATGACAATCAGAGGACTTTTCAGCATAGTAATCGGTATTCTTGCAATTCTGCTTCCTGCAATTTTTGCAAAAACCGCAGTCGTAATCTGGACCGTAATGGTTTATATCCTCGCAGTCTATCTTATCGTGACAGCCGGAATGGAACTTTATGGAACAACCCAGATGAAAAAATTCGGACTGGAAACAAAACCTTATATCACAGAAATTCTTTTTGAACTTTTCGTCGGTATCCTTTTATTTTTTATCCCGCCAAAAACTTTCGGTGAAGTAATCCTCAGAATTATCGGACTTGCCATAATTCTCGTTGCAGTCGCCTTCATTATCGTGATAGCAAAGGACAAGCCTCTTGTAGTTTATGCTGAAGAAGTTCCAAACGATCCGGACGACGTGTCTGAAAACTAAAATTAAGGAAACATAATGAAAAACAAAAAGAACAAGGAACTTGCTGTCTGTGGATTTGCTGCCGTAAAAGCTTTGGAAGCAAAAAATCCTGATAAAATCAAAAAGCTATATTTCAACAAGGTAAGAGCAAATCAGTTTTCAAAACTCTGCAAAACTCTTGCTGGATTGAAAAGGCCATACAACATGGTTGAAAATGAAGATTTGGAAAAACTTTCTGCTTCGATTCACCACCAGGGCGTTGTTGCATTGATCGACAAGCCGGAAATTAAGCTCCTCGACAAAGAAACCCTTACAGAATGGCTTCACGCAAAAGAAGACGTCATCATCATGGACCACGTTGGAAACGCCAACAACCTTGGCGCCATCGTCCGAAGCGCAGCATTTTTCGGATTAAAAAACATCGTCCTGATTTCTGACGAAGCAGATTCCCTTATCACGACAAGTTCTTACCGAGTTGCACAGGGTGCAATGGAAAGCATAAAAATTTACAAAACAGATTCCCTCGAAAAATTCCTTTCTGAAATGAGCGGAAAAATGCTGCGCGTCGGTACCGACGTAAGCGCAACAACGCCCGTCTCTCAGATCCGAAAGCTCTGTGCCGAGAAAAACGGAAAAGGCGCACTGATCGTTCTTGGCAACGAAGAAAATGGAATCAGCAGCGAGACAAAACAGAACTGCGATGTCCTCGTAACAATTCCTACTCCGGCTAAGCTCGAAACTTTTGACAGTCTGAACGTAGCACAGGCAGCATCAGTAATTTTTTACGCGATGACTCAGAACTAATCAGAAACTTCAAACAGTATTGATTGTAAATTTTTCTCAAAACAAATTTCCGATTTTTGTTGAAATTGTAAATTCTACCTTGAAATTCTATTGCTATCTGTTTTATAGTGAAGCCTATGGAAACAAAGAGAGTAACAATAGCAGTTACAGGTGCCGATGGTGCCATGGGCGGAGAAGTTGTAGCCCATCTGCTCAATTCAAATCAAGACTTCAATCTTAGGCTTTTTATTTACAACTATGACAATCACTTCAGAAAATTCTTTAGAGACCTCCTCCGAAAAGGAAAGGATAGAATCACTTTGGTAAAAGGTGATCTTGGAAATTATGATGATGTAGCACAGCTTATCGACGGTGCTGATTACGTTATCCACTGCGGTGCCGTAATTCCTCCAAAATCAGACCACAATCCTGACAATACATACAACACAAACTTCATCGGTACAAAAAACATCGTTGATGCTATCGCAGCAAGCGGCCGACAGGATCAGATTAAAATGGTCCATATTTCGACCGTAGCCGTTTACGGAAACCGCGACTATCATCATCCATGGTGCCGAATGGGCGACCCTGTCATGTCGAGCGCATACGACTATTATTCAGCCGCAAAAATCAAAGGCGAACGATACGTTACAGATTCAGGACTTCCTCATTGGGTAGTTTTGCGACAGACAGCCGTTTACCACAAATACTTTTTGATAAACAACCTTTTCGACGGACTTATGTTCCACACCTGCTGGAATGCTCCGTTTGAATGGATTACAGACCGGGACTCAGGTCTTATGATTCAGAACCTCGTTGAGCGTGACCTCGAAAACAAGCTCGATGGATTCTGGCACAACGACTACAACATCGGTGGTGGTGCTGAATGTCGCGAAACCGGATATCAGGTTTTCAAGGAAGGTTTTGGATTGATGGGCGCAGGTCCAGAAAAATTCTTTAAGCCTTACTGGAACATTCCACGAAACTTCCACGGTGTATGGTACACAGACTCTCACGTTTTGGATGACTGGCTCGGATACCGAACAGAATCAAGCGCTGATTACTGGAACCGAATGAAAAAAGTTCTCTGGTATTATCAGCTCGGCCGTCTCGTACCATCAAGCTGGATCAGAAAACTTGCAATCGAAAGACTTTTGACGAACAGCAATGCTCCGATGAACTGGGTTCGACTTGATAAAAAAGGCCGACTCGACGCTTTCTTTGGCGGAAAAGAAGCTTTCGAAGCCATCCCTCGAAAATGGGAAGATTTTCCAGTATTGATGAAGGGACAGACTCCGGAAGGTCCTATCGACTATGCTGATTTGATCGATGAAAGCAAGGCTGACCGCTACAAGCTCGACCACGGCTACGACGACACAAAACCAGACAGCGAAATTACGCTTGAAGACTGCCAGAAAGCAGCTGAATTCAGGGGCGGTTCTGTCGTATCAACATCAATGAAAAAAGGCGACATCCATACAAAAATTACGTGGAAATGTCACGAAGGCCATACATTTGAATCAACACCGTTTACAGTCCTCAAGGCTGGATTCTGGTGCCCTGAATGCGATGCAACTCCTTGGGCTTACGACAAGCTTGCAACTCACAACAAGTTCTATGCTCAGGTCTGGTACGACACGCATTCAAAAGATGAAGTCAACAATGTTTATCCTTACGATGAACACGAGGACGACGACTTGATCGTTCCTGTTGAAAAGCTCTAACTTAACAAACGGACTGAAAATGAAAGCAATTTTATATTATTACTCAGGAACAGGAAATACTGAACTTGTAGCAAAAATGTACAAGAAGTATTTGGAAAATTATGATGTTGATTTGTATAAAATCCATCAGATGGCTGAAGGCGAAACCTTCCCGAATCCTAACGACTACGATTTGATTGGAATTGGATTCCCGATTTATGGTTTCAATTCACCAGAACCTGCCTACAGATTCGCTAAAATGCTGCCTGCAATCGAAGGTGCAAAGAAAAAATCTTTCGTTTTCAGGACAAGTGGCGAAGGTCTTGGCGTAAACAACTTTGCTGCCCAGAAAATCATGAAATGCATGAGCAAAAAAGGCTTTGAATTTTTGACCGACTGGCACATCGTAATGCCTTACAACATGGTTTTCCGACACTCGCCAGAAATGGTAAAAAGCGAATACATCTATGCTGATGCCATCGTAAGACTCAACGTAAAGTTTTTGAACGAAGACGTACACGAAAAGGTAAAGAGAAATCCAATTCCATATTTCTACGTACCGATCGTTCGTATCGTATGGCCATATGCCAAATTCCAGGGAAAGGTCATCATGCACGCCCGCAAAAAGAAGTGTATCGGATGCGGCCTTTGCGAAAAGGTTTGCCCTATGCACAACGTAAAGATGGTTGATGGTCTTCCAAAATTCGGTGGAAACTGCTGTCTGTGCGTTGCCTGTGTTTTCAACTGCCCTAAAGACGCAATTTCAGTCGGACCGCTGAACAAAATGACTCAGAACGGAAGCTATCACATCGAAAAGACTGCAA
>JAILRX010000230.1 GCA_024697985.1 Treponemataceae bacterium
GTTTGACCAGGCCGAGTTTCTGGAAGACGACGACATTCCGTTTACCACAATCTGTCCGTCGCCACTCTGACTCGGTACGACATTTCCGCCCGGGCACATGCAGAACGAGTAAACGCCGCGGCCTTCGACTTGGGTCACGAGACGATACTCAGCGGCAGGCAGGTTTTCGCTACGGTCTTTTCCGTGATACTGGATTTTATCGATGACTTCTCTTGGATGCTCGACACGCACACCGACAGCAAAAGTTTTTTCTTCAAGGATTCGCGCTGAAAGGGCGGCTTCTAAATCAGCTGTTTTACGTTCGCTTTCAATTCTTGAAAGCAGTTCATAAACATCAGTTGCTGAATGTCCGGTTGCAAGGATCACGGCATCGGCAAAAAGTTCGCATTCGGAAGCCTTATCATCAGAAAGCGAAACATAGCGGACGCCGCGAACATTCAGTCGGGCAACATCAGAGCCACCGCTCAAATTATCCTTAGATTCCGAGAGAATCAAATCCGTAACCTTGGTTTCAAAATGAACTTCCCCACCGAATTTTCTTATCGTCTCGACCATCGAATTTACGATTTTTGGAAGCTTGTCACTTCCGATATGAGGATGGCTGTCCGTGAGGATTTTTGGATCGGCCCCGAAATATACGAATATCTGAAGGATTCCATCAATATTTCCACGCTTATTGCTGCGGGTAAAAAGCTTGCCGTCAGAAAAAGTTCCGGCCCCACCTTCACCAAAGCAGTAATTCGAATTTTCATCAACCTTGCCGGTTCGGGAAATATTTGCAATATCAATTTTTCGCTTGCTTGTCGTACATCCTCTCTCAAGGATTACAGGTTTTATTCCCTTTTCCAAAAGCTTGAGGGCAGCAAAAAGACCTGCAGGACCAGAGCCTACAATTAAAACCGTATGGAGCGCTTTTCCGTCTTTGTCCAATTCAACATTGCGCCATTTTGGGCAAAACTTTCCGTCATCAGACAAATCAGGTTTTTCGCCGATATAGACTGCGTATCTTAAATGAAACTTGACTTTCCCCTTTCGGGCATCAATTGATTTTTTCTTGAGGACTAAAGTAATTTCATCAGGATTCAGTTTTTTGCCGGATGATATTTTCCCCTGACGGGCAAGTTCAGCAATGACCATTTTTTTTATCAATGCGGATTTTTTTTCATCTTCCGGTAAAATCGTAATTGAACATTCTAAAATCATTAATGCCGCCTGGTTCAAATTCACCTTATTTCAATCGGGAAAGCTTGTATTCGAAAGAGTCGACCAAAGCCTTCCAGGACGCTTCGATGATGTCCTGAGAAACACCGACCGTCGTCCAAACATCACTTCCATCAGTTGATTCGATCAAAACACGTACCACAGCCGCAGTAGGACTTGTCGCATTTATCGTACCTGTAAAAGAATCAATTACACGAACTTTGTAGTCAGTAAGACGGATTTCGTTGACAACCGGGAAAAACTGACGGAGCGCATTTCGCAAGGCCGTATCGAGGGCGTGGATCGGACCGCGTCCTTCACCGGAAGTCAGGGCAACTTTTCCATCAACTTCAATTTTGAGCTGAACAACAGTCGAAACGTTCTCGTCGATGTTCGGCCGCTCGCTCATCAGCTTGTAATAATGGAGCTTGAAAAAACTCTTGTATTTTCCGATGATTTTTCGGGCAAAAATATCAAAACTGCCTTCCGCACCTTCAAAACTGTAGCCGTCCTTTTCAAGATCCTTCATCTGCTTCATGATTTCATTCAAGATCTCATCATCTTTTTTAATTGAAGGATCGATTCTGCTGATTTTATCAAGAATCATAGCACGGCCAGAAACTTCGCTGAGCAAAAAGACTCGTTCGTTTCCAATTTTATCAGGATTGATGTGCTCGTATGCAATCGGATTTTTCTTTACGGCATCGATGTGCATTCCGGCCTTGTGCGCAAACGAATTGGTTCCGACATAAGGCATGAAATCAGGGAAAATCATGTTTGAAATTTCAGCAATTTCACGGCAAATCGGAGTCAAAAGATGAAGCCGGCCTTTCGGGAGGCAAGTTACGCCGAGCTTAAGTTCAAGGCTCGGAATGATTGTCGAAAGGTTTGCGTTTCCGGTTCTCTCGCCAAAGCCCAGAAGGGTTCCCTGAATGTGAGTACATCCGCCTTCAAGCCCCATAAGTGAATTGGCAACGGCAAGACCGCCATCATTATGAGTATGGATTCCGAACTGAACGTTTTCCAAATCCTGAAATTCGCTTGTAATATAGGTCGTTGCCTTCAGGATTTCCATCGGCATTGTTCCACCGTTCGTATCGCACAACGTGATGATTTCAGCCCCGCCTTCAATTGCGGACTTCAACGTGCGGATTGCATAATCCGGATTTGAGGCATATCCGTCAAAAAAATGCTCAGCATCAAAAATGATTGTCTTTCCGTGTTTTTTCAGAAAAACGCAAGTTTCGTAAATCATCGAAAGGTTTTCCTGAAGCGAAGTCTTGAGGACTTCTGTGACCTGAAAGTCCCAGGATTTTCCAAAGATCGAAACGGTATCGGTTCCGCTTTCCACAAGATTTTTCAGATTGATGTCATTTTCGCAGGAAATGTCCTTTAAGCGGGTGCTTCCAAAGGCAACAAGTTTTGAAGTTGTAAGCTTGACCTTCTGTACTTCTCGGAAAAATTCTGCGTCCTTTGGATTTGAAGAAGGATTTCCCGCCTCGATGTATTCGACACCGAGTTTATCGAGAAGCTTTACTATGGAAATCTTGTCCTGCACTGAAAAGTTGATGCTTTCAGCCTGGGCGCCGTCGCGCAAAGAGGAATCAAGAATCGTAACCTGCGAATGTTTTTTGGACATGGGTTGAGTTTACCACTCTATTGTTTTTGCGACAAGGGAGGGGAAAACGCGGCGGATATTAGACGCACCTGATAATAGACGCGGCGGATATTAGACCCGCCCGGCAAAATGCAGTCCGGCAAAATGCATTGCGGCAAAACGTGGCGCACCAAAACCAGCCACGCGAGGCAAAATTTGCCCCGGCTTATACCAGAACGCTGCCGTCGCTTACGAACGCGGCGGCGCCCTCGCCCGGGTACGATTTGTTCAGGTCAGAAATAACTAGCCGAACCTTCTCCGCAACATCATCCTCGCAATAGACGACGTACATTGAATTAAGCTGCGGCCAGATTGAATTTCCGAGTTTTGGGTTCGAATTCCCCTGCCCCATCACATTTTCTATCTTGGTGAACTTGCATTCTATTCCAAGTTTCTTGCATTCCTTAAGATAATTTTCTTCAAAATCTACGGCAATTGCCTGACTTATCATCACTTCAATTCTTTTCATCAGATTTCTCCTCTGCCTTTGGTTCTGCCGATTCGACGAGAGCCTTTTCAGCGGCAACTCGTTTCTTTTCCTTCTTGATGCTGAAAAGATAATAGATTGCAGGCATTACAAACAAAGTCATCATTGAACCGAAGGTCATACCTCCAAGTACCGTAAGACCGATTGGCTGCGTCATCGTGCCGGTCTCACCAGGAAAAAGCGCCATCGGGATAAGCGAAATTACTGTAGTCAACGTACTCATCAAAATCGGGCGAAGTCGGTTTCGTGCTGCCTCAACGCAGGCTTCAAAAAGAGCATATCCACGTTTTCGCAAAAGGTTCGTGTAGTCAACAAGAACGATACCGTTGTTTACGATAGTTCCGACCAAAACCAAAAGTCCGACAACCGAAATTACGTTAAGCATGTTTCGGGTTATCAAGTAAATAAAAACGACACCGATAAAACTCAATGGAATCGTAAACAGAATGATGAACGGTTCCTTGAAAGACTGGAACTGACTGGCCATTACTGCAAATACCAAAAGGATTGCCATAATGATGATTACGGCAAAATTCTTTACAGCCTCAGCCATATCTTCCATGGCACCTTCGTAGCTTACAAGAACGCCTTCATCCAAAACGATGTTTTCACGAACAACCTTTTCAACTTCAGACTGAACCTTGGAAAGAGAAATTTTTGCCTTTGGCTCAACAGAAATTCGGATTGTTCTTGTCTGGTTTTCTCGTCTGATTGCAACAGGTGCCAGAGTTTCTTCGTATCGTGAAAAACTTGCAAAAGGAATTCTTGTTCCCATTGAGTTGTTGACGTAAAGCTGCTCCAAATCCGTGAAAGTCTGTTTGTCAGAATCCGGAAGTGAAACTACAACATCAATCTGCGTTCCGTTGTCGTCATAACGGGTCGCAGTTGTTCCGTTGATGGCGGCATTCAATTCGCTTCCTGCAGTATACGAGGTGACACCAAGTTCGTGCATTCGGTTTCGGTCCATTCGAACGGTAAGTTCTGGAAGACCGTCATCAAGGTCCATCGTAATTTCATTTACGAAATCACTGGCCTTTTCCTTTACGGCAGCTTCAATTTTGTAGGCCGTAGAACGGGCTTCATCCAGGTCATCACATTTGATTACGATATCAATTGTTGAGCTGGCAAATCCTCCACCGCTGTCAAAGGTAAAGTCTGCATCAGGGAAACTGTTGAAGTATTTTCGTACCTTGTCTTTTGCAGTGACGCTGTTGTCCCAGCCTCTTTCCCTTTCGGTTTCCGGATAAAAACTTAAACGAATAGTTGCTGTATTTGTGTCCGAAGAACTGCTCATGATTCCGGCACCTCCGACAGTAACCGTCGAAAATTTTACGCCTTTCAAATCGCTCAGTACATTTGATTCCATCTGCTGGGCAACTTCTCGAGTTGATTCCAAAGTCGTTCCCTTAGGCATTGAAAGTTTGACTGTAAGAGTATCATCAACTGTAGAAGGCATGAAGGTAAATCCGATTATACCGATTGAAGCTACGCTCAGTACAAAAAGACCTGCAATAGTTCCAAGTGTGATGGCCTTGTGCTTCAAAACCCAGGTAACGGCCTTAGCATAGGCA
>JAILRX010000256.1 GCA_024697985.1 Treponemataceae bacterium
GGAATGCGGCCGACCGATCACAGGTCCTTACGGATGGCTTGTAACTCGCGCCATTCACGAAAAGCACATTTATAAAGAATACATCGGAGTTGATGCTTCGATGGCCGATCTTATGAGGCCTGGTATGTACGGGGCTTATCATCACGTAAGCGTTGCCGGAAAAGAAAACGAATCTTGTGATCACGTTTACGATGTTGTAGGTTCGCTTTGCGAAAACTGCGACAAGTTCTGTGTGGACAGAAATCTTCCAAAAATTGATGTTGGAGATCTGGTTATCGTGCACGATGCCGGCGCACACGGAAGGGCAATGGGCTTCAACTATAATGCCAAGCTTAGGTGCGGCGAGCTTTTGCTGCGCTGTGACGGCTCCGTAAAGGAAATCCGACGACGCGAGACAATCGACGATTATTTTGCGACATTGGACTTTGACGGACTGGAAAAATTCGAGTAGGCGCGCGGCAAACCGCGGCCGTTGGACTGCGGCAAATCGCTAGCACGCGGCAAATCGCGGCCCGTTACGCCACGGCCCTGCAATAAAAAAGGAGTGCTTTTTACGGCACTCCTTTTGTTTTTACAGTTCACCAGTAATCAGGCTCCACGCAACGGAACCTTCTTTTGGAATCGGCGGAAGATTGTCTCGCGTAAACCACTTGGCCTCTTCGATTTCGTCCTCTTTTGGTACGATTTCGCCGCATTTGAAATCAGCCTTGAATGCAATCATCAGCTGGTCCGGGAAAGGCCAGGCCTGGCTTGTCACGTAACGGATGTTTTGAACTTCAATGCCGACTTCTTCACGAATTTCTCGAACTACGGCCTGCTCGGCAGACTCTCCCGGTTCGATAAATCCTGCGAGACAGGTGTAAACATCATTGTTTCTTACTGTATGGCGGGCCAAAAGTATTTCATCACCTTTTTCAACCAAAACAATCATTGCAGGCGTAACCTGAGGATAAAGCTTATCCTGGCATTTCGGACAGAAACGGGCTGTCTCATATTTATCATCAATCATCAAGGTACCGCATTTAGGGCAGTATCTTTTCTTTTTTCGCCATTTTAAGAGGGAATGGGCTCGTGCTGCACAGATAATCTGTTCATTGCCTGAATTTCCTTTTTCAAACAGAGATCGGATAGGAACCCATTTGCATCCGCTTGGAGCAGGGCAGTCATCCTCGAGGGCTATTGCAGTATATCTGAATTCAGGTTCACCAAACCAGTCTATTACGACCTGATGTTCGAAGCATTTTTTTACAACTTCGTCAGAAGGAAGACCAAAATTATCAGAATCTACAACCAAAATTGAGTAATTACAAAAAACATAGTGGAGTGGCATGAACTCGCTCGTCAAATTCGTAATCATTGGCATAGTGTCACCTCTCTGGTTATTAAGGATATTTAAATGTTACCACGAGATTTTTAAATTTGCAAAGTAAAATGAATCAATCTTGAATGCCTTGTTCTTTCGTGGTATATTCTGATTATGAAAGTTGCAATTTTTTTTGGATCCGCTTCGGATACAGACACAATGAAGAAGGCTAGTAGCGTTCTTAAAGATTTTGGCGTTGAATACAACGCATGGATTTTATCGGCTCATCGAAGTGCCGGTCTTTTGAAAAGCACAATCGAACAGATTGAAAGTGAAGGTTACGAGGTAATCATCGCAGGTGCCGGTCTTGCAGCCCATCTTCCTGGAGTCATTGCTTCTATGACAGTTCTTCCTGTAGTCGGCGTTCCTCTTGAATGCCTTTCAATTGATGCAAAAGGCCGAACCTCAAACGGACTTGCCGGAGTTGATGCCCTTTATTCAATCGTTCAGATGCCAAAACAGATTCCTGTTGCAACAGTAGGCATCAACAATGCTGCAAATGCTGCATATCTTGCAGTTGAAATTCTTGCAATCAAATATCCTGAATTAAAAGAAAAACTTATTCAATTTAGAAAAAAACTTGCTGATGATGCAAAAACTAACGGCGGGTTGGGAGTAGAATTATGATCGATTACAGACAGTCAGGTGTAGATATTGAAGAAGGCTACAAGGCCGTTGGAAAATATAAGGCAAGTGCAAAACGCACATCAATTCCTGGTGTATTGAACGGACTCGGTTCCTTTGCCGGTATGTTCGAAGTTCCAGCAGGAATGAAAAATCCTGTCATGGTAAGTGGAACTGACGGTGTTGGAACAAAACTCGACATCGCTTTTTCAATGAAAAAATATGACACTGTCGGAATTGACTGTGTTGCAATGAGCGTAAACGACATCCTTTGTACAGGTGCTCGACCTCTTTACTTTTTGGACTACATTGCCTGCGGAAAACTCGACAGCGACATCGCTTCAGACCTCGTAAAAGGTGTTGCAGACGGATGTGTTGATTCAGAATGTGCCCTTCTTGGTGGTGAAACTGCTGAAATGCCAGGT
>JAILRX010000001.1 GCA_024697985.1 Treponemataceae bacterium
GTAACTTGCGAAGTAACGCCACATCACTTTGGATTGGACGTTACCGGAAATCGCGAAAACTTGAAATACATCGTAAACCCGCCGATCCGTTCGGCTTTGGACCGCGAAGCTTTGATAAAAGAACTTTGCAACGAAAGTAACGACAACATCGTCATCAGCACGGACCACGCGCCTCACACGATGCAGGACAAATTGGGCGGCGCACCTGGTTTCCCTGGACTTGAAACTTCGTTTGCAGTTGCAAATACAGTCCTCGTCCAGCAGAATGGTGCAAGCCTTAAACGCATCTCAAAATTGATGAGCGCAAATCCGAGCCGGATTTTGAATTTGCCGGAGTCAGGCAGCCTTGAAATCGGAAAAAATGCTGATTTGGTTTTGGTTGATACCGAAGAAGAATGGGTTGTCGATTCCAGCAAGTTCCACACGAAAGGCAAGATGTGTCCTTTCGAGGGAATGGAACTTACAGGAAAGGTTTTGGCAACCTGGTTTAGAGGCGCCAAAGTCTTTTAATTTACTCTACAATCTGTGAGTGAAGATTTTCGAGTCTGTTTGCTGCGTTCTGCAGTTTCTGTACCGTATCATTTACGGTTCCAGTTGAACTTGAGAAGTTTTCAATTCCTGCAGAAATCTGTCGTACGGTCGAAACAATCTGGTCGAAAGCGGCAGATTCCTGGTAAATGATTTCCTTAATCTGATTTGCACTTTCAACAGTGATTTCCGAACTCTTTCTGATGTCAGTGAATTTTTCCTTGAGCTTTTCAGAAAGTTCCTGTCCTTCACGAATTCGTTCGGTTCCGTTTTCAGATGTGATGATAAGGTTGTCCGAAGAATGCTGAATTTCAGTAATTCGGTTTTTGATCTGTTCAACTGAATTTGTAATTCCAGTGGCCAGTCGTCGAACTTCGTTTGCGACGATGTGGAAGTTCTTTCCGTTTTCGCCCGTGCATGAAGCTTCAAGTTCAGCACTGAATGCGATGATTCTGGTCTGATCCGCAATATCATTGATGATTTTTACGATGTCCCAGATGCTTCCGATTTTTTCAACCAGTTCCTTGATTCCGGCAATTGTCGTGACGTTTGCCTCGGTGATTTCGTTCATCTGATCCAGGTTCTGCTGAAGTGTCTGAAATCCGCTTTCAACGTTATTCGAAGTTTCTTCAGCAACGGTCGTTACATCATTTATTTTATCAACTATGCTTCGTGTCTGCGCATCAGTTTCTTCCATCGTTGTAAGGATTTCTTTTACACCGGTGCTCTGTTCAAGCGAAGACGAAGCAGTAACCTGCGATATTTCGGAAAGCTCGGCAACTGGTTCTCCCATTGTCGAACCGATTTTACGTATATCATCCAAAATCGAGCGGAACATCAAAACCATTTTGTTTACGAGCGAAACGTTGTATGAAACTTCGTCTGCGTAATCTGTGGCCGTCAGTTTTACGGTGAAAACATCATTTTTGATGATGTGGGTCATCGCGTTCTGCAGTTTTGAAGAGGCTTTGAGAATGCTCATCAGGAAGGCTGCGACCAGAAGAATTCCTGCAATCGCATTGATAATCAGGATGACGGCCATTTTTTTCAGCTGATATTTCGTAATTCCAGGGAACATGCCTGAAGGTTCGAATCCAAGTTCGGAAGGAACGTTGTAATAGTAATACACGGTGAATACGCTGATGAAAATAAACGAGCCCCAGATTACCGGCACGATGCAGTAAAGGATAAACTGCGCGTTGTATGAATATCCGAAATGCTTTTTTTCATCAATAATTGATTCATCGATTCCGTCTTCAACGAGGCCTTCTTCGTAAAACGAACAGATTCGTACTGCCAGTGCCTGTGCCATAAGGGAGGCAAGGTAGGAAACGAAGAAACATGCGATGAAATTGGCGATGTTCAGCGGCGTGCACAGATGTAACAGATACTTGTAGTCCAGACCGAACATGATCGTAATGGCAAAAAAGTACCAGAAACTTTCAATCTGTTTTTTCAGCGGGACTTTATGGATTTTTTTGAAAAGCTCTGTTCGCTGAGCCTTATCCAGTTCGCCGTTTTCCCATTGCTTGACGAGTTTAGAGATTTTTCCCGTTATCAGATAGTTTGTAAGCGGTGAAAAGATGAAAGAAAAAATCGTTACTACACCCAATGTTCCGAGCAAAAACTGCCAGTGCAGGGTAATTTTCATGTTGGTGATGAAAATCGAATACAAAAAGAGAAGGATGATGGCCGGTATGTTCGTAATGAATGCATATTTTTGCATGTTTACATAAAATGAATTTTTAGACTTTTTCATTAGTTTGCCTCCTCTACGATTTCATCCGAACTCTTGGACTGAATTTCCTTGAGTTTGTCTGATATCGAAACAAGATGTTCTGCCGATTTGCTGATTTTCTGGGTTGAGTCAGAGAAACTTTCCGTAGTCTGGGCAATCTGCCTTAGCGTAACTACAATCTGTTCGAAAGAAACAGTCTGCTGCTCGATGATGTCCTTGATTTCTGCAGAAGCTTCGTCCGTGCTTTCTGAAGAAGATTTGAGGCTTTCAAAGTTATCGTTAAGTTCAGTGATGATCGTGCTTTCATCAGCAATCTTTCGGCTTCCGTTCTGGCTGGCAATCAAAAGTTTTTCCGAAGCGTGCTGGATTTCGATGATTCGGTCGCGGATTTCATTTGTCGACTGAATCGTGTTGTTCGTTAGACGCCTGATTTCGTTTGCAACGTTGTGGAAGTTTTCTCCAACGTCGCCGGCGTTCGAAGCTTCGATTTCGGCATTGAATGCAACGATGTTCGTCTGGTCTGCAATCGAGTTGATGATGGCCGCAATATCAGAAATGCCGGAAATCTTTTCGGTCAGTGCCTTGATTCCTTCAACCGTGATGTCGTTGGCAGCCTTGATTTCAGAAATTTTTTGCATGTTGTCCTTGAGGATGTCAAAGCCGTTGTTGATGTCTTCAGTATTTTTTCGTGCGACAATCGAAACTTCAGTGATTTTTTCAGAAATGCTCCGTGCAAGAGAATCCGATTCTTCCATGGCTGAAAGAAGTTCCTTTACACCCGACGACTGTTCGAGCGAAGTAACCGCGGTTTCCTTTGAAATGACCGAAAGTTCGTTGCTTGATTCGATGACTTCCGTACTGATGTCGCTGCTCATCTTGAGGATTTTTTGCAGGACTTCGATAATCATGTTGATCAGGTTCATGTTGTACATGAATTCGTTCGAAAGGTCGGTAGGGGCCGGCTCAATCGCTTCAAGATTATCGCGGTTCATGTTTTCGAGCATCTTTTTCATTCCGTGGATGGAATGCATCATTCTCAAAAACAGCTGTGTGGAAAGAACCGCATAGAAAATTGTATTTACGACCGTAATCGAAACGATTCGTGAAATGAGGATTCTTGTCGCCGTGTAATGTGCAAAAGCATGCCATGTAATAATAAAGTAGAATGCGTTGATGATCAAAATCGGGCACAAAATGTGAAGGACCGTAATCTTAACCGAAGCGATTCCGAACGAATGCTTTTCTTCGACTTCCTTTCGATTTACGCCCTTTGCCACGATATCAAATGCGTGCTTTGAACAGACTTTCTGTGTCTGCCCGATTGCAAAAACCGCACCTGTATATGCTCCCAAAAAGGCGGAAAGTGCAAACATCAAAACCGTGTCCCCGGAAAGCTTGAGTGCCTTGGCTATGCAGGCAAGCCAGATCGTAACGCCTGCCATGAAGACTACAAAAACTTCAATTCCGATTTTTTCAGGCATGGCCATAATCGATTTGAGGAGTTTTGTCCTTTCCTTTTCGGTGGTGTCGAAGTTATAGAATGAATCCATATCATCAGAAAGACTTTGCGTAATCAACTTGTTTGTGATTGGCGCTACCAAAAGCTGCAGAATTCCTGCTGTTGCCATACCGGAAAGTGCAAGAGGCAAAATCTGGGTGGCGGAAATCCTGGTCGAAAGGAAAATGTACAGAATCGTCAAAAATCCTGTGACCATGTTCGGCAAAGAACCTGCATCATAAATTTCCTTTTCCAGAGTTTTTTTCTTTTTTTCCTTTGGCTTTTTCTTTTTGAATATATTCTTCAAATTCATAAGCATTCTCCTTATTGCTTGTTCTGTAATTTACTATTTTGATGTGAGTGCAACCGCACCGTTCCAGTTTTCAGGCGGATTTTTAATGAATTCCTGGCATCGGGAAATCATCAGCTTTGCGCTCTTGTCTTCACCTCGGGCCTTCAAAGCTTCCTCAAAATAACCCATGGCAAGTTTCCATGCGCCTTCGATATAAAGATCCAAACCCTTCGTGTAGTTTTTCACGTATTCGTCGCTGAGCGGGTGGCTGTCTGCGCGGAAAATCCTTACGCCCTGCGTTTTTCCCTTAACCTTTACGATATCGACCGGCATCACGTTGAATTCCTTTCCGATTTCGTCTTTTACTGCCTCAGAAACGATGATTCTCGAACCGTACTGTTTTGTAAGGCCTTCAAGTCGCGAGGCAAGGTTTACCGTGTCTCCGATAACAGTGTAGTCGGTTTTTTCCTTACAGCCGATGTTTCCGACAATTGCCTCACCATAGTGTATTCCGATACCGATGTCAAAGTTGATTCCTGGTGGGAACTGCATCAATTCGGTGTGGACATTTTTCAGGTTTTCCGACATTTCGATTGCGGCCGCCACGGCGCGTTTTGCGTTATCAACGTAACTGATAGGCGCACCGAAAAGGGCCATGATTGCATCACCCATGAACTTGTCGATTGAACCGCCGTGTTTTTTTATGATGTCGACCATCTGTGAAAAGTATACGTTCAAAAAATTTACGACGTTTTCAGGTTTGTTGATTTCGCTGATGTTCGTAAAACTTCTGATGTCTGAAATCAGGATTGCGACTTTTCGTTTTTCGTTCGAAGGTCCTTTTTCTTCGCTTTCATCATCGCTTTCTTTAAGCATGTCGTCGATGATTTCTTCAGGTACGAATTTTGAAAAGGCCGAGCGAAGTTTTGTTTCAGCAAAAGTGATGTGCTTGATTTTGAGGGCTTCGTACAGAAGGAAAACGCTTTTCTGCACGATGAACTGAATCAACGAAGAAATCTTGTACGAGAAAATCTGCTTGTCGTCCGAGGCGATATGGATCGTTGCGATAATCTGGTCGGCCTCGACGTTGTAGCACGAATAGGATTTGAAATCCGAAGTTGTTTTTGGGTTTTCGACGATGCCTTTACAAAGGTGCTTGGTGTAGGAAGAACCCACTGAAACTCCGGTTGCTTTTTCAAAGTCGGTTCGGCAGATTCTCCTGAAGTCGGTCGCATCCTTTTCGTTCATGTTTTCAAGACCCGCAAAGTAGAACATGCAGGGAATATCCTTGAGGATGATGGTTGCGGCGTCAAAAGACGTTACTTTATACAAAAGCTGGAAGATGTTATGGATGAGCGAATCTATGTCATCAACGTAATAGTAAAGGTCTGAAAGTGTCGTGTAGAGGCTGAAGAACGACTTGTTCTTGTCCATGGTTTTTACGGCCGCGATGGTGGCAAGGTCTCCGGGTGCGGTTTTATCCTTGTCCGGCGCACTTTTGTCCTTGTCCGGCGCGGCATTTTTCGGCGCAGCCTTGCCGCTTTCTGCAGCCTCTGCTGTCTCGAGTTCGGCCGCTTCTGCTGCCAGCACGTCTTTTCTGTACGCGCACATTTCCTGCACGCTTGAAAGCAACTCGTCGAGGTTTTCTCCGTTGAGGCTCATCACTTTTTCGGCATAGGAATTTTCCGCCGTAAAATCATTTTCCTTGAGGTCGTTTGCCGTCACGAGGATGAACGGAATGCCGCTTATTTCAGAGCCGTCCTTAATTACGGAACAAATCTGCCAGCCGTCGAGTTTCGGCAAATCAGTGTCGCAGATGACGCAAAGAGGCTTTTTTTCAAAGCAGAATTTGATGGCTTCAAGGCCGTCGCCGACCAAAGTTACGTCGTAACCTGCTTTTTCGAGTGCGGGGCACATCAGTTTTGAAAGGACTTTCGAGCTTTCTGCAACTAAGACAGAATCTTTTTGTTTCTTACTGGTCATGTAAAAGCTCCTTTGCCTTGGAAATCAAGTTTTCGCGTTCAAAATCAGATTTGACGATGTATTCTGCGTTAAGTTCCTTGACGATCTGCAATGTGTCCTGTTCAAAAACCGAAGAAACGATGATGACAGGAATATCCTTGAGAGAGTCGATTCGCCTCATGTTCTGGACCAGAATGAATCCGTCCATTCGCGGCATCTGGATGTCGGTGACGAGCAGGTCGTAATGCTGCTCCTTGAGTTTTTCCAGCGCCTCGATGCCGTCACAGGCCGTCGTTACCTTGTAGTCTTCCGACTCGAGGATGAGCTGCTCGATGTGCCTTGTCGTTGCTGAATCGTCGGCAATCAGAACGTTGTAGACTTTTCGCTGTTTTCGCACCTCAAGGTTTTTGATGTCATAAATATTGATTCCCTTGAAGCGCTGAATTGAATCCGGTATGTTCAAAACCGGGATGATGCTGTAGTTTTCGTCAAAAACGACTCCCTGCAATGCCTTGAAATTTTTAAGGATTGGCGGAAGCGCCTTGATGACCACGGTCGTGTAATTCAAAATTTCATCAGTGATGATGGCAATTTTTCTGTTCAGATATTCGATTACGACAATCGGGACTTCCATTTTCTTTGAATAGCTGCTTTCGGTTACTTTTCCGGTGATGGAATCAAAGTCGTAAACCGGAATGAGTTCGTTGTGCAGGTTGATGACAGGTCCGTTCTGAAGGTTCATGAACGAATCCTTGCTTACGGTGATGATTTCCTTGATGTAGTGCGACAAAATCAGATATTTTGAACCGCCCACCTGTATGAAAAGGCCGTCCTGCGTTGCCAGCGACGACGGAAGCGAAAGTTCGATGCTCGTTCCTATTCCTTCCGCGCTGTCGATGTGGATTTTTCCTTTGAGCTTGTCCATTTCGGTGCGGACGACGTCCATTCCGATTCCTCGTCCGGAAAGTTCGCTCTGAGTGTCGCGAGTAGAAAAACCTGAAATGAAAATGAACTGCAAAAGCTCGTTCTTTTCCATCGCTTCGATTTCTTTTTCACGATCCGGATATTTTTTGATGGCTTTTTCCCGGATTTTTCCAAAATTGATTCCGCGTCCGTCGTCGCTCACGGTTATGAAGATGCGGTTTGAAACCTGCGCAACCCTGATTGAAACCCGGCCCTGGGCTTCTTTTCCGGCCTTTATTCGTTCCTCGCTCGTTTCGATTCCGTGGTCTATCGCATTTCTGACGATATGAATCAAAATTTTTGGCAGGTTTTCCAAAATCGACTTATCAATGGAAATTTCTGAATGTGGAATATCGATATCAATATTTTTTTCGAGCTTGAGCGCCTCGCTCACGATGCTTCGTTTAATCGGCTGCAGGATAGTGTCGAAAGGCAGCATCCTCAAGCTGATGATTTTTTCCTGTATGTTGAAACTCTGCTGTTCGATGACGGCAAGGTTTTCATCAAGCTCGTGCGAAATGTGAAGGTCGTTGTCCTGAAAGACACCCTTGAGGTTTTCAATCTGTTTTTTAAGTCCAATCTGCCTCATGATAAGCTTATCAAAAGACTGGAGAATCGTATTGATTTTGGAAACCGGAATTTTTATGGTCTGCTGGTCCCGGAAAAGAGACTGACTTTCATCCTCGCTCATTTCTGCCGAAGAATCTTGTGTCGCATCAATTTCTTCAAAGATGTTTCGCGCTCCAAAATCAACTGAATAGTCTTCTTTTTCTGCGGCTTTCTGTATGTTTTCGATTATGAAATCAAAATTTTTGATGTTCTGAGAACCTTCTTCTCCATTCTTATCCTGAATTTCTTCGACTGTTTTCCTGATGGCCTGGCAGCAATTTAGCAAAAGCTGGATGGTCTTAAGGTCCACTTCGTCCTGTTCATTCTGGATGTTCTTGAAAACTGTCTCGAGGTTGTGGATGATTTTTTCTATCTGCGTGAATTCCAGAAGTCTTGAAGAGCCTTTGAAAGAGTGGAGAAGTCTTAAAAGTTCCTTCAGGAGATTTTCGTTGGAAGAGTCTTTTGTGAGCTGAATGCAAATGTCATCAAGAGAATCCAGGTACTCATAGGATTCGAGTATGTAATCTTGGATAAAATTCAGTTTGTCTATCTGCATCAATTTCCTCCACTTCTTGAATCGATGAATTTTTTACACACTGACAGGATGTAATTCGGACTGAACGAATCCAGGACAAAATCGTATGGAGTGTCCTTTCCGTCATTTTTTTCGTACGGCGTCAAAAGTTCCATGCATTTTTTGAAAGGCACTCTGGATTTTTCGTTTTCGCCGATATCGTTGAGCGAAAGCCCGTGATAAAAATAAGCCGGCCAAAAATCGTTTTTCAGAAGTTCGGCCTGCGAAAAAAGCTGAATCGATCTGTCCTTGTTGTTTTCGTAATATTCGACGTAGCCCTGCATGAAAAGGAAGTAAGGACTGTCGATGTATTTGCAAGGCGTCATGGCTAATTCCATCGCCTTTTTATAGTTCAGAATGTTGATTTGCGCACAGACCTGCTTGAAGATGCATTTGACGTCGCTAGCGTCGGTTGCACTCGAAGTCGTTGCTGCCGTGCCCAAAGTCGCCGCTACGCCAGAGCCCGCTGCCGAGCCTGGTGTGCATGTCGTACCCGGTTTGCCGTCCGAATGCGCGTGCTTTTTCTTTATCTCTTCTGCCAGCGTCTTTATGTCCTTTTTCTCGCCTTTGCAAGAAGCAGTCTTTTTTTGCGAATTTGTCTTTGCGGCTTGTTTTTCATCAGTCTTTTCTGATTCATTTTGATTCAGGCTTTTTTTAATGAAATAATAGACCATATCGGTTTTTTCTTTTTTGATCTGGCCTTTCAGCACATTTTCAGAAATGCTTAAGACTTCATTGGTTGAATAGAACAAAAGTCCGTCTTCTTTCAAAAGATTTGCAACTTTCCCGGTAATTTTTATCCTTCCCTCCTGATCAAAATAAATGAAGACATTTCGCATGAAAATCAAATCAACATTTTCCATGATTGGAGGACGCTGGTCACTGCTCAAATTGTATTGGAATATATTAATCTTGTTTAAAAATTCCCGGTCTATTACGAACTGCGAGTCTTCAAATTGACCGTGCAAGTAAAGTATCGGGTGAAAAAGCGCGCCATCCGGTCTGAACGAGAATTTTGCGTAACGACCTTGCCTGAAAAATTTCAAGGTTTCCTCATCAATGTCGGATGCGTACATGGTCGGTTTTGTTCCACAAAATTCTGCGAGTGCAAGAAGTGAAAGCGCTTCTTCTCCTGTAGAGCAGGCTGCACTCCAGATTTTTATTTCTTTTCCCTTAAAACGAGGGAAGAATTCGTCGTATAAAAATTCAAATTGTCTTTCTTCACGGAAAAAATAGGTTTCGTTGATGGTAACCTGATTTATCAAAAGTTTTGTTTCTTCTGAATTCGGTTCGAGCCGGGCAAGGTATTTTTCAAAATCCAGTTTTAAAAAATTCATCCTGCCTGTGCAGAAGGCATCCAGATGCGCGAGCTGGGGATTTGCAAGCACAATTGAGGTGAGTTCGTGTATTTTATCTGTAAGAGCACCCAGCATTTCGTCTGTCATCTGCTTCCTCCAGAAAGTTCCCAAAGTCGGTCCGCGATTTTTTCCAGATCGAGGATTTCACATGAGCCGCCACAGTCTACGGCTGCCTTCGGCATTCCGTAAACAACGCACGATTTTTCAGATTCGGTTATCGTGTAACCTCCGGCTTTTTTTACCCTCAGGCAGCCGTCAGCACCGTCGCTTCCCATTCCGGTAAGCAAAACGGCAAGAATCTTCGAGCCCAAAACTTTTACGGCGCTGTCGAACATTTTGTCTACGGCAGGCCGCAGAAAATTGACCGGTTCGTCGTGGTTCAGTTCGATATGCCATTCTTCACCGTCAGTGCCTTTTTGCAAAACCAGGTGATAGTCGGTCGGAGCAAAATAGACGTTGCCGTTTTGCGGGACGACAGGCTCCGTTACCAGGTGCACCGGAAGCGGGCAGTTTGTGTTCAGCCAGGTTATCAGGTTCTTGTCAAAAAACGAATCGATATGTTGTGTAATCAGAATTGGAAGAGGGAAGTTTGGCCCGATTGTGTTTAAAAGCGTATGGACTGTCCCAGGACCGCCTGTCGAAACTCCGACGAGCACGACCTTAAACTGGCCTTTCTTGCATTTTTCGCTGCTTTCGGGGCTGTTGTCTTCAGGAAGTTTGAGTTTTTTGCCAGTCATTCCAAAACTAAAGCTTTTCTCGTGATTTTTTATTACTGAAAAAATTTCTTCTCCAAATGATGCAATGTCATTTTTGGACATTGTGATGAAATCCGGCTTTTTTATCAGCGTGATGTCGCCAGGAGTGTGCAGTCCCAATGATTTTTCATCAACTAAAAGCAGGATTGGAAGGTGGTAGGCTTTGAGCTTGTAAATGACAAGGTCGAGCCTTTCTTCGTTAAAAATGTCGCTGTCGAGAAGCAGGAAATTCGGTTTGAGCGATTCGATCTTCTTTTCGAGTTCGGCCTGGTTTGCAGCGTCTCCGGCAAGTTCCAGAAGCGACGAAGCTGAGATGATTTCTTTTTCTACGGAGCGTTCGATTGCAGAACCGGCTCCGATTAAAACCTTTACCATAACGCCCTCTTTATAAAGTTTTCTGCATTGATTATGTATCTGATTGTGGTGGCTGTTCCGAGGTTGCTGTCTACAGGATTTCCGTCTGCATCCAAAAAGGAGCAGGCAATGATTCCCTTGTCTTTCAGTGAATGCGCAATCGAATCAGAAAAAACTGAAAACTTGGAAAGTGGAATCTGTTTTACCTTGCAGTCGCTCGAAGTTGAAAAGACCATCTTGTCGTTCAGGATGACGCTGGTTCGTCGTCCGAGCTGCTGGCTTTGTTCGATTCCCATGATTTTATTTACAAGCGCGTCAAAGTCGATTTCATCACCGTTATTCTCTCCGTCGTTGAAACATCCTGCTGCAATTACTTCAGCTTTTGGGATGAGGAATTCTACGGATTGATAATTGATGGCGATAAAATTTTCAGGCGCGTTCAATGTCATTTTCCAGGCGCTCCAAAAATGCACTTGTCTTGATGATGAGGATGTCGTTTCCGTTGACCGAAAGGGTTCCTTCGAAAAAGTCGGAAATTTCTTCCTCTGAAAATTTGTTTATATCTTTTTGGGTCGCTGTGAAAAATTCTCTTACATCAGTTATCTTGAAACAGGTGTGAGTATCATCATTTAGCGTGATAAACAAAACTGAATTTTGAGCTTCTTCGCCGATTAAAAGCGCAGGATCGATAACCGCATAAGGATCTCCGTAACGGTTCAGGACTCCGGTCAGATAAGAAGGCGAAAACGGTAATGGGAAAACAGTGGGGTTTCTAAAAATCTCTTTTACAGAATTTGACGGCAATGCGAACGGCCTTTGATTTATGGTGAAAATCAGCCAAAGCATTTCATCATCTTTGTTTTTGAGCTTAACCTCTTCCTTGACCTTGTTTTTTATAGTAGTAAACAATTCGTCTGACATGAGGCATATTATATTATATAAAATTTGAGACTGCCACTTTTTTTTTAAAGTGTCTGTAAATGCTTTTTTATTGCTTCAAAAGATTCTTCGCTGATTATGTGCTCAATTCTGCACGCGTCTTCTACGGCAACGTCTTCGCTTACACCGAGCTTCATTAGGTATGTGGAAATATTAGTGTGTCGTTCGTACATTTTATTTGCAGTGTCTAGACCGTTTTTTGTAAGGGAGATGTGACCTTTTTCATCAATGTCGATGAAACCGCCTTCTTTCAAAATCTTCATTGCACGGCTTACGCTTGGTTTTGAGAAATTCATCTCCTGTGCTATGTCGATGGCCCTTACTTCTGTTTGGTTTTGAGACAAAATGAGTATGGTCTCAAGATACATTTCACCTGATTCTTGCATGTTTAAAATATAAGGCACAATATCTTAGTCGTCAACTCTGCACAAGGTGTTCTGCGTTGACATAAGTTTAAAAAAGTTGTAGATTCTTTATTGGGTTAGCATTGGGTAACCTGGAGATATATAAAGATGATTCCTTTAATATTTGCAGATTCAGATAAGTCAAACATTATAAGAAAAATTGGTGGAAATCCGGAAGTTAAACAGCATCTTGCTGATATGGGATTTGTGCCAGGCGCAGAAGTCACATTGATTTCTGAAAATAACGGAAATATCATTGTAAACGTAAAAGAGACCCGGGTTGCCATCAGTCGAGAAATGGCTCAAAAAATCATGATTTGAAAATGTTTGTGAAAAAAATAAATTATAAAAACATTTTGGAGGAAAGAATGACGCTGAAAGAAGCAAAAGTTGGAACAACTGTTAAAGTTTCAAAGTTAAGCGGCGAAGGTCCGGTTAAACGAAGAATTATGGACATGGGAATTACTAAAGGTACTGAAATTTATGTTCGAAAAGTAGCTCCTCTGGGAGACCCTGTTGAAGTAACTGTTCGTGGTTATGAGCTTTCTCTTCGAAAAGAAGATGCACAGTTAATTGAAGTTGAATAATTAATTTTTTTTGTGGCGAAAGTTAGTTTATGCTAATTCGTGTGCAAATCTCTTTAGTTTTTTTTG
>JAILRX010000030.1 GCA_024697985.1 Treponemataceae bacterium
AAGCCACGAAAGATGCGCGGAGTTGAAAGCCGCGGTATGCTTCTGGCAGCTGACTATAAGGATGCAGACGGAAAAGACTGTGTTGAAATTTTGACCTGTCCATGGGCAAATCCTGGAACACCGGTTGTCCTCAAGGGAACAGACGTCAACGCTGAAAAAACAGCTGAAATCGATGCCGACACCTTCTTTGCAACAGAAATTCGAGTTTCTGACAAGAAAGTCTGCATCAAGGACACACCGCTCGTTTGTGACGGAAAAGAAATCGACATGACCTTTACTGTAAACGGTGAAGTAGGCTGATAGGCTTTATGTTTTCTTTCCAGATTGAAAAAGTTGACAGACAGGACTTTGACTCATATAGTTCGGTTCATTATCTTCAGACCGATTTTTGGGCTGAATTTAAGAGCATGCACGGTTGGAAAAAAATGCTTTACAAGGTAAGCGCAAAAGCAGATTCAGCTGAATTTGATTTTTACGCAAGCATTCTTGTAAGGCGTTTCGCAAAATTTTTCCACATCGCATATATTCCGATGGGACTTTGGATTGGAACACCGCTTCCAAACGACAAGATTTCAGATGAGCAGTATTTCAATCTTCTGATTGATTTTTCAAAGGCCATCAAAAAAGAGCTTCCTAAAAACACAATCCTCATCAGATTTGATCCGCCTTATGAATTTTACGATCCGGATGCAAGAGACCAGGCCGTAAAAGACCTTTTTACGGGCAAAAACGCAAAGTTCAAGGCTCTTAAAAAGAATGCAGTCGACATTCAGCCGCCTGACACGACAATTCTGGACCTTACAAAGTCTGAGGATGAACTTCTTGCAGCAATGAAAAGCAAGTGGCGATACAACATCCATCTTGCAGAGAAAAAAGGTGTAAGGGTTGAAAAAGGTACGAGTCAGGACATCGACGTTTTCTATAATCTTTATCTTGAGACAAGCAAAAGAGATGGAATTGCAATCCATTCTAAAAAATACTATCAGGATCTGCTTGAGCTTTCTGAAAAAATGCAGAAGGAAGATCCAAAATCAAATCCATTGGTTACTCTTTATATCGCACGACATGAAAATGATACTCTTGCGGCCATAATCACGCTGTTTACGCCATATCAGGCAACCTACGTGTATGGAGCAAGCTGCAACATCAAGAGAAACCTGATGCCGGCTTATTTATTGCAGTGGACGGCCATCAAGGATGCAAAAAATTTCGGTTCAAAATCCTACGACTTTTATGGAATGCCGCCACGTGACGATGAAACTCATCCGATGTACGGCCTTTACAGATTCAAGACAGGATTTTCAGGACAGAACACGCACAGAATCGGATCAATCGATATTGCGACAAGTCCTTTGTATAAACCGTACAAAACAGCAGAAAAACTACGAAGCTTTTATTTTAAGAAAATAAAGAAAGCGATTGCAGGAAGGTAAGATGAACTTAGAAGCCTTTGTACTTGGCTGTGGCGGAATGATGCCGCTGCCGTACCGACACTTAACTTCAGTTCTATTAAGACGAGACGGAGATCTTTTTCTATTTGACGGAGGAGAAGGAACTCAGGTTTCATTGAAAAGACTCAACCTCAAGTGGAAGAAAATCAATGCGATTTTTGTCTCGCACACGCACGCAGATCACGTTACAGGCTTACCAGGAATCCTCATGCTTTCATCTCAGGTCGACCGAAAAGAGCCGCTTTACATTTACGGCCCGCCAAAAATCGCCGAATACATCGAAACAAGCCGACGTGTCCTCGACATGTACATCAATTACGAAATCATCGTAAAGGAAATTACGGCTCCTTGCGTAGTTCATACTGGTGAAGACTATTACGTAAGGGCTTTTCCGCTCGAACATACTAAAACATGCGTAGGATACACGCTCGAAGAACTTCCGCGCCCAGGTGAATTTTTCCCGGAAAAGGCACGTGAACTCAATGTTCCATGCGGACCGCTTTGGTCACGGCTTCAGAAAGGCGAAAGCGTAGAATCAGCTGATGGAAAAATCATCACGCCAGACATGGTGATGGGAAAGGAAAGAAGCGGACGAAAAGTAAGCTACGTAACCGACACTCTTTATCTTCCGTCGATTGCCAAGGAAGTGCAGGGAAGCGACCTTTTGTTCTGCGAGGGCATGTTCACTCGTGAATTTGAAGACCAGGCAAAAGAAAAAAAACACATGACGTCGACTCAGGCAGCAACCATTGCAAGGGACGCAAAGGTAAAAAAGATGGCACTGATCCACTACAGCCCGCGCTACAACGACTACGATCTAAAACCGCTTCTCGAAGAAGCTCAGGAAATTTTCCCGGATACGATTCTTTCTAAAGACAGAATGAGTTTTGAAATCCCGAACGAGGATTAATTTTTCAGGGTGCGCCATTGATAAAAGCCAATTCACTGACCAAATTTTATAAAAAAACAGTTCCAGCCCTCGACAAATTCAGCTATGTTTTTGAAGAAGGCAAAATCACAGGTCTGATTGGCTTAAATGGAGCAGGAAAATCGACGCTGCTTAAAATTTTAAGCCTGCAGTTATATCCTACAAGCGGAAACCTCGAAATCAACGGGGAAACAATCGATACACAGACAGAAAGCGAGAGAAAAATTGCGCAGATAAAAAGCAGGATTGGCTTTGTAAGTGAAAACGCGCAGTTTAACGGCGACCTCAAGGTAAGTGAGCTTTTGAAAAGCACCTGCGAGTTTTACGAGGACAATTCTTGCCGCGCAAAAAATGCTCGCGCAGACGATATTAACGCAGGCGATATTAGCGCGCCTACAACCAGTAAACAATGCGCTGCGACACTAGCTAAGCTTTGTGCGCTCGAAGACGTCCTCGACAAAAAGATCAAGACTCTTTCCAAAGGCTACAGACAGCGTCTTTCCTTTGCGCTCGCACTTGCCAACGATCCTGAAATTCTGATTTTGGACGAGCCGATTTCAGGACTTGATCCTGTGCAGATAAACGAAATTCGAAACCTGATAAAATCGCTCAAAAAGAGCAGGACGATAATTCTTTCAACGCACATAATGCAGGAAGTAAGCGCTCTTTGCGACAACATCGTGATTTTACATGATGGAAAAATAGTGATAAGCGGCACAGAACAGGATATCCTCGAGGCGACCGGAAAAGATGACATCGAAGCCGCGTTCCTCGCACTGCAGGCCGGCGGGGGCGACGGTTCATGCGCGCACCACAATGCCTACGGCAACATCGCGGCCCAATACGAAGGCACACAAAACGGCGGGGGCGACAGATGACTTCAAAATTCGGCGCACAGTTGAAAAAAGAGCTCCTCGAACTTTTGATCCAAAGCGGCACTTACATCGCATCCTTCATCTTTTTGTTCGGCTTTTCCTGCCATTATTTCATCTTCAATGGCTTTTTCACCTATAACCAGAGCGTAGACCTGGACAACTATTTCGCTTCTTTTCCGTTCTTGATGATTGCCTTCATTCCATCCCTTACTTTCAACGCATTCAAGAACGACGACACCTTTTCAAACCTGGCACTGACTGATTCGCTCAAATTCCTGGCAAAATTCCTGGCAGCCTTCATCATTTTTGCATTCAACACTCTTGTAACGATGACGACGCTGCCTTTTATCGCGCGGTTCGGAGACCTGGAAGCAAGCCAGATTTTAACGGGCTACATCGGAATCCTTTTTTATGGTGCCATGCTGCTTTCGTTTTCGCTTTTCATCCAGATACTTTTCGAAAACAAAATTGCAAGCCTTGTTGTCCTTATCGTATCGCTTTTCGCTTTCAACTCAATCCATGTGCTGCCTAAATATCACGCTATATCATCAGAATTTTTCATCAACCTGATAAAAACCCTGTCTTTTTCGTGGCATTTTGAAAGCGCCCTCAAGGGCATCCTGAACACAAAGGACCTTCTTTTCTTTTTGATTTTGACCTTTGCATTCCTATTTCTGGCAGTCGAAATTTATAAGGCAAAAAAAGGCAAAAAGTTCTGGTCATTACAAAATTCACTTGTGCTTGTTCTTATCATCCTTGCAATTGCAAATTCTGCAGTCTTTGAAAAAAAGATTGATTTGACTAAAAATAAAGAATTTACGCTTTCAAAATTGAGCGTTACGACAGCGAAAGACTGCTTTTCGAGCGTAAACATCACTTATGCATATTCGAAGGAGCTAAAAAACCTAAATCCACAGGTCAACGACATAATTGATTTGCTTTTCAAATACAGCGATGAAAACCCGTCCATCAACATCTTCATCCAGAATCCTGAAAAAGACAAAAACCTGCAGAAAAAACTCAAGGACCTTGGAATCAGTGCGCAGAATTTTTCAAATTCCAACCATTATGAGTCAGGACTGAACTCATACTATTCAGCAATCATCATAGAAGATGAAAACTACGTAAAGACGATTCCGTTCGTGCTTTCGACAAACGGCCTTGAATATCTTATTACGGCAAATCTTTTTTCAATCCAAAGCGGAAAGGAGGCAAGGGCGATAGTCTTTTGCAGGAACAACCTGACGCTTGAAAATGGCTATCCGTATCTTGTGCCTTATCTTGAAAGCTGCGGACTTTCTGTTTTCACCGAACTTAAAATCGAAGATCTTGAACTGACAGATCCTGCTATTCCGGTTTTAATTCTTGGCGGAAGCACCCTGACACAGGACGAACTCCACCTGATCCAGGAAAGGATGGAGGAAGGAAGAAAGTTCTTTTTCTGTACGAGTCCTTATACGATTGATGTTGAAGGCGACTGGAAAGTCCTTGATTCCCAAAATGCACTATGCAAGCTTCTCGAAAACGAGGGCATCAGTTTAAGTCGGGATTTTGTCCTTGATGAAAACTGCTTTGAAATGACGATGCAAAGCCAGAACTTCGAATCCGAATATCAAAAAATCAAATATCCGTTCTGGGTAAAAGACGGAAATTTGACATTTTATTGGCCGGTTGCAATCCAGCTTGATAAAAACGGTCGGAATGAAGACAAATATGAAATCCTGGCACAGACAAGCGAAGAAGGTTACCTCAAAAGCGTTTATGATGATGAATTAAAGATTGATACGAATCCATTTTCAAAGGATAACCTTGTAAAAGACATCTCAACGATGGGGAAGCACGCTCTGGCTGTAAAAAAAGACAACATCCGAATTATCGCAGACCAATATTTCCCGTCCTTTTTGATGAGTTACACTGGAAGCCTTGAAAACATCAACTACATGGCAGATTCGCTTATCGAAATGAACGGTTTTGAAAATCTGCTTGAACTCAAGAACAAAAAGGCAAGAGACACAAGCTTTACCAAAATCAAAAGCACTGAAGAGCTGAATTCGTGCAGGATGGTGACGCAGCTTTTTACGGTCTTATTCATTCCGATATTCACGGTTCTTTTATCTTTAACAATCGTGCTTTCAATCCGAAACTTTAAGAAAAAGGGCAAGGCAAAATGAAAAAATCAAACATAATTTTACTTAGCCTTACGATTTTACTGAGCATTACGCTGATAACGGGACTTGCAACCAGAAACACCGACACAAACAGGAAGATGATAAAGTCAGCTTTACTGAACCCAAAATATGCTGAAAAAATCGAAAAAATCGTCATTGACGGTGAATCTTTCGAAACGGAACTTCAAAAAAGCAGACAAAATGACACTTCAAACAGAATGTCATATTTAATGTCATATTTTAATTCAAAAAATTATGACATCAAATATGACAATATATCCGGACAAAACCTTAAATGTGACAAAAATATGACATCAGAATTCATAGAAAATATGACAAATGTCATAATTTTGGCTAAAATCGACCGAAAATCCGCAAAAAACGTTCAGATAGACTATAAAAATCACATCCAGCTTTTCGGAGACGGCGACAGAAAAATTCTGGACTTAAGCTTTTCAAAAAGCGATTCTACAGGAACCAGGATCTTCATAAAGAACAACCTTACGGACAAAGTCTATTCAGCTCAGGATAATTATTCCAAATATTTCGAAATGGAATGGAAGGATTTTTTGAACAAGAACTTTTTCCCGGAAAATCTGGAATCCTCTGCAAAATCTATTCAGACAATTCTGATCCAGGACAAGAACAGGTCGTTCAGAACCTTGCAAAAATCTGCCTCTGGACTTGAAGGTTACCTGAACCACATTTTTTCCATGCAGTCCAACCAGATAGTTTTGGTCGAAAACTGGGATTATGTAATGCAGGAAATCAATCTTGAAAAGGTGATAACGTTCGAGGACGGTCAGCTAAATCAATATACGGTAAAGCTTTACATCACGGACGGACAGTATTTCGTGTACGCGCAGGGCATTCTCTACAAGGTTTCTGAGTGGACCTACGCAAAACTAGCCGAAATCTAGTATCTTACGCGCCATCAATTCGGTCCACACAAAAACGGCGCATCAGCACAAAAATCTTTAAAAAAAAATGCATTTTTTTGTTGCAAAACTTCAGCATATATACTAGACTATACTCGTGAATGGTTATTCACGTGTTAATAAAATCTTATGCTGATTTATTTAAAAAAGTTATGTAAAGAGACGTTTGTATATTTCCCCCAGAAATATACAAATGCACTCCTTACGCCAAAAAGCACGAACGGTTTTATGCAGTCTTTTCAATTTGTGGCTGCATAAAACCAAATTTTTTGTGGAATTGAGGAGATCCAAAATTTACAAGAAACTTTCGGACGAGAAATTAGAAAACCTCATCAACGCTGGAATAAGGGAATTCGCTGATAAGGGACTTACAGGCGCAAGCCTCAATAAAATTGCAAAAGAAGCCGGCCTGAGTGTCGGTGTTATCTATAAATATTACGAAGACAAAAATTCGTTATTTTTAGCCTGCGTACATTTCGGAATGGAAGCCCTTTCTGAACTGCTCAGTCAGGTCATCTCGCACGAAGATGATTTTGAGCTTTGTGTAAAGCAGGTCGTAAACACGGTGATTCAGACATCAATTGACGGTTCTGAAATCAACCGTATGTACAACACGATTTCATCGAGGGAAGCAAACATCTTTGCAAAGGAACTCGCAAACGAAATCGAAGGCGTTTCGGCAAAAGTTTATACGGAACTTTTCCAAAAGGCCCAGAGTGAAGGAAAGTGGACGAAGGATGCAGATCCGGCCTATTTTGCATTCTTTTTCGATAGCATCCTGATGATGGTTCAGTTCTCATACGGCTGCGACTATTACCGGGAACGAGTTAAGCTTTATTGCGGAGAACAGGTGTTCGAAGACAATGAAAAAATGGCCGAACAGTTGACAAAGTTTTTGTTGAACGCAATGCGAATTTAAAGGGTGGAAACAAAATGGACTATGCAATCGCCTACGACATTGGAACGACTGGCGTTAAGACCTGTCTTTTCTCGATTGATAAGGAAGTAAAACTTGTCGCAGGAACCTACGGTTCTTACAATCTTTATATTTTGGATAATGGAGGAGCCGAGCAGGATTGCAA